>CBDUQP010000239.1:0-1880 GCA_965369385.1 uncultured Phycisphaerales bacterium | reverse complement strand
GATGAAGCACCTGATGGGGGTAGTTCTGGTTGGTACCATTTTGGTGCTTGCCCCCGTACCGATGGGGATATCGGACGATATGAGCGATGACGAGAAGGAAACCCGCCGCGAACTTGCGTACTGCAATCTCGGCGAGAATTACATCCTCTGTGCCGCGCCGCTGACCAAGATGAAGATACACCAACTCTCTCGTGTTGACGGGTGGCTCAACCAGAACGCCGAGCGAACGTGGCAGGGGATCGGATGGCAGTTGCACAAGTCGAAGATGGCGATAGGCGTTGGTGGCACGATGGGGCGTGGCGGCTGGAACGATTCCGAAACGTTCTTCCGCATGCTGCCGGACGATCACACAGACTTCATATTCTCGGTAGTCGCCGGCCAGTGGGGCTTGCTTGGCGTGATCGGACTGTTCGCTTTGTACTGCGTAATCTTCCTGTTTGGCGTCGAGATAGCCGTAATCACCTACGACCCGTTCGGCCGCCTGCTTGCTGTGGGAGTGCTGGCGTTGCTGTTTTCGCAGATCGTGATTAACGTTGGAATGACGATGGGACTGCTTCCGATAACCGGTATGACGCTTCCGATGGTGAGCTACGGCGGATCGTCGCTTATGATGAACTGCGCGGCGCTTGGATTACTGGTAAACGTCGGCCAGCATCGCCCGATCAGTCTTTCGCGCCGCCCGTTCGAATACGACGAACGCCCCGACAAACCACCGTCCCCTTACGGGCCCTTTGGGGGATGGTGATATTCTACAAAGGCGAATTTGTCTTGGAAGTGTGGCGAGAGTGTTTGGTGAGAAATAATGGCTGAATTTGACATGATATTGGGGCATCCCACCCCGCATGCAAGGCTCGACAGTCGCAATATAACTATCGGTGAGATCATACTGTCCGATGGGTATCACACCTGCGTGATGGTTCATTCTCCGCCCGATGGCGTGAAGCTGCCGCCGGTTGTTTACATGCACGGGATACAGTCGCATCCGGGGTGGTTTGTCCGCTCGGCTGAGGCAATGGCTGCTACCGGGCGGTTTGTGTTCCAGGTTACGCGGCGGGGAAGTGGGCTCAATGGTGCCCAACGCGGGCATGCCAAGTCCGCAGATCAACTACTGGATGATGTGCAGTGTGCCTGTGAGTTCGTCATGGACAAGACCCGCCAGGCGAAGGTTCACCTTGCCAGCGTTAGCTGGGGCGGCAAGCTGCTGGCAGCATACGCAGCCACGCGGGACACGTCGCACCTTGAGGCACTTACGATGATAGCTCCGGGGATAGCATCCAAGATAGACGTTGGTCTGGGAACCAAGATCGGTGTGGCGCTGAGCATGCTGACCGGGCCGCTGCGGCAGTTTGCCATTCCACTTGGCGATCCGGAGTTGTTCACGAGCAATCCGCCGATGATCGAATTTCTGCGCGACGACCCAGTCCAGTTGCACGAGGCAACCGCTGGGTTCCTGTACGCCAGTCGCCAGCTCGACAAGATGCTCCAATCCGCCGCCAGAGGCAGCGTGAAGGTGCTGGCTACGCTGATACTCTCGAAGGAAGACCGGATCATAGACAACACGGCCACGTGCAAGATAGTCGACACGATCACGGCCGGCGCGGCCGACATTATGCATCTGCCAGGCGATCACACACTGGAGTTCGAACCCGATTGCAGCGAGTTCCATGCTGCCCTGGCGAAGGCATTTGGGCCCGAGACTGCCGGCGAATGATGAATCTGGCGTATCTGCGGCAGGGGCTGGTGAAAAATAGCTTCCAGATGCGGGTTGGCTGGAACGTGTGCGAGATATTTCTCTGGCGGTAGATAACGTGAGTTGTCATCAATTCTTCTGGCAGCTTCCGTCGCCGCCTGCGGCTTAGTCGTGACATGTTGAAGGCAGA
>CBDUQP010000238.1:0-2174 GCA_965369385.1 uncultured Phycisphaerales bacterium | reverse complement strand
CCAGCCCAAGAACCCACAACGCAACCACAGTCGACAACTCAAGCAAACGCCCAGGGTAAACAAGCAGACGACAAACAACCAGACCAGCCGAAGGCACAGAACAAGCAAGGCGATGGCAAGCAAGATCAGACCAGGGTCACTGACAAGAATGCAGGGGCCAAGCCGGTCCCGTGCGACAAAGGAGACGCTGCTGCTGAGGGAAAACCTGGTGGAAAGAATGGCACAGGAACCGGCAGCGGGACTGGTCGTGGAGCCGGAGGCCGGGGAGATGGCGAGGGAAGCGGCAGTGCTGTCGGCGGCAAGCCAACGCGAGCACAAATGAGAGAAGCAGCCAGGCTCACGCGTATTGCCGCACAATCCAGCGATCCAAAAGCCAAACGCCAAGCCGCACAAGCCCTCACGCTCCTGGCAGAGCAGGCCAACCAGGCCGCCAGGGAACAAGGGGCTGACATGTCAATCGCACCAAAACCGCAAAGCCGCGCAACCGCGTTTGACCAACTGGCTGCAAAGCCCTCCGATAGCGACAATGCAGAAGGGAAGACCCGCCCGGGCGATGCCAAGAGTGGCAAACCAATCGCAGGAAAAGACGGCACCAAAGACGATGCAGGCAAGAAACTCGCAACGTCAACCGGCGGCGACCCGGACGGAAAGACTCCAACCACAATGCCAAAATCAGGATCCAAGCACCGCACACCCGGCAGCGAGCTTCCGGCATTGATCATGGATGATGGCGACTGGGCTCGCCTGCGGGGCAAGCTGAAGACCAAAGCAGCCAAGGGCACCCGCTCAGCCGCTGCCGCCCAATACGAGCAATTGATTATCGAATACCGCCGTACAATGCAGCAAACCGAGAACGAAAAAGCACCGGCCGTAAAGAAAGCCAAAACCGCCAAGGAATAGCAGCATGATTACCAAACGCCGAATATCTAACCGATCATCAAGCTCGCGACTACCCGCCCGGTTCGCACTGCTTCTTGTGACGCTAACCCTGGCGACAGGTACCTTGCGACACTCAACCACCCCCGCACATGGCGACACCGCCGACCAGCAACTGCAAGACTACCGCCCTCGAATAGACGTAGCAGTGGAAAACGGTCTGGCGTTCCTAAGCCTGAACCAGAACGCCGACGGTTCCTTCAAATCCGGACGTGCAAAACACGCCGCAATCACCTCACTAAGCGTGATGGCGTTCCTATCCAAGGGGCACACTCCCGGATGCGGGCCTTACGGGCAGGTCATCAACAGAGGCATAGACTTCGTCCTGAGCTGCGCCCGGCGTGACGGGCTGATCATGGGCGGCAAGTCTCGCCAAGGCGCAATGTACACGCACTGTATCTCAACACTTATGCTGTCGGAAGTGTCGGGGATGGTGGACGAAGCGAGACAAAAGAAAGTAGACCGCGTTCTGCCGGCAGCGATCCAACTTATCCTCCGGGCACAAAACGTGAAGAAGACTCGCCAAAACGATGGCGGATGGCGATACTCGCCCACCAGTCGTGACAGCGACATATCAGTGAGCGCGTGGGCATTAATGGCACTGCGATCCGCCCGCAATAACGACGCCCTCATCCCGCCGGAAAACATCTCACGTGCTCTGCGGTTCGTGCTCGCCTGCCGCAACAAGAATGATGGTGGGTTCACATACAGGGCTTTCGGCGGGTCAAGCGGAGTCGGAAGAACCGGAGCGGCGATGCTCTGTCTCGAACTCTGCGGCCAGCATGACACACCCGTAACGCGGCAAGCCGCCAAGTACATCCTCGCCCGCCCGCTAACCGCCCCTTCCACGATGCACTATCACTACGCGCTGTACTACACATCACAGGCGATGTTCCAGCTTGGCGGCGATGCCTGGACAAAATGGGCTGGTGGAATGTACGACCATGTGCTGGCCGAGCAACTGCCCAGCGGATACTGGCCGAACAAGAGGAATATCCCAGGCACCAAAGGCGGATGCTACAGCACCTCTATGACAATCCTCGCCTTAACGGTCTCCCACCGCCAGTTACCTATATACCAGCGATAAGACCAAACAAGCGTCACCAAGCCGAAGACGAGCCAAAGGGCAGGACAGTCCCGAATGGCGCTGCCGTCTGTTTTAGCTGTTTTTGGTCGTTCTTGTCGTTCGGGCCGAAGGTCCGATGGGCAGTAAGCCGGGGTGTGACCGACCAACGGGA
>CBDUQP010000237.1:0-2259 GCA_965369385.1 uncultured Phycisphaerales bacterium | reverse complement strand
TACATACCCTCTAACACAAAGGGAGTAGCATCATGGCAAGAATAGAACCACTCAGTATCGACAACGCACCCGAAGACTCCAAACCGATCATGGAGGGACTCAAAGCCAAGATTGGCATGGTACCCAATATCTTCGCTACTCTGGCTCACTCGCCGGCAGCGCTGAACACACTGGTAAGCATGAGCGGTGCACTCGCTGAGGGACTCATAGACCCCAAGAGTCGTGAGGCACTTGCACTTCGCATAGGGCAAAGCCACGGCTGCCAGTACTGCACTGCGGCCCACACGGCCATGGCCCAAATGGCAGGCGCCTCTATGGAGGAGACTATTGACTTCCGCCAGGGCAAATCGGACGATGCAAAGACACAAGCACTGCTGATGCTTACGGATGCGATCCTGGAATCGCGTGGTGCAATCTCTGACGAGCAATTGAAGGCTGCCCGAGATGCGGGACTGAGTGACGGTGAGATCGTCGAGACTGTAGCTATCTTTGCGGTAAACTGCTTCACAAACACATTCAATTCCATCGCACAAACAGATTTAGACTTCCCCGCCGCTCCTGCGATTGAGTAGTCACAAATTATGATCCAACCTTTCGCTTCACAACGAAGGATACCTCAGGCACACAATGAAATATGATTTCGATCTAATCTGCATCGGGCTGGGACCGGCAGGTATGGCTGTGTCCATAATGGGCTCGGAAATGGGCCTGAAGGTTTGTGCGATAGAAGCCCACCGCATAGGTGGCGAGTGCATGAACGTCGGCTGCATTCCAAGCAAGGCCCTGCTGCAAATGGCAAAGCATCGCCAGGCTTTTGAGAAGTTGGAAGGTTACGGGCTGGCCGCGGCTGCCAAGCCCGATGTGCTGGACATATTCCCGCGCATCGACAAGCATCTCGACTTCATCCGCGACAAGAAGACCATGAAGATGTTCGACAAGGTTCACATGGTCTACCAGGAAGGCCCGGCGTCTTTCGTCGACAAGCACACCGTGGAAGCAGGCGGAAAGAAGTATACCGCCAGAAGAATATTCATCTGCGTGGGAACCCGGCCTGCTGTTCCGCCTTTCGAGGGCATAGAGAACATAGACTACCTGACCAACGAGACAATGTTCTCGCTGGACAGCGTGCCGGAGAGCATGATAGTCACCGGAGGTGGAGCAATCGCCTGTGAAATGGCACAGGCATTCGCACGCCTCGGAAGCAGGGTAACGATCATCATTCGCGGCCCGCGGCTTATGTGGCGTCAAGATCCTGCGGCAACTGATATCATCGAAGAGACATTCCAGCGAGAAGGCATAACAATCCTGCGGGAACAGAAGCCCACCAGGTTCGCCAAGCAACCAGATGGCAGGGTCACGATGGACACCGATGTTGGCGAGCAGGTAACGGCAGACAAAGTGCTGGTAGCCGCCGGCCGAGCCATGGCATTTGACACGCTGAAGCTGGAAAACGCCGGAATCCGTCATACTAAAAAAGGCATCACAGTCAACCGCCACCTGCAAACCTCCAGCCGCAATATCTTTGCCTGCGGGGACTGCAACGGATACGCACAGTTTTCACACGCTGCCATGCATCAGGGCATGATCGCAATAATGAACAGCATGATGCCCATCGGCTTCAAACAGAACTTCCGCAAATACCCCGTGCCCTGGACAGTGTTCACCGAGCCGCAGTTTTCACACGTCGGAATGACCAAACGCGAACTGGACGCCAAGGGTGTGAAGTATGAAGTGGTGCAAGCCAACTATGGTGACTACGGGGCCGCCATTGCCGAACTTGTGGAAGCAGGACACGTGAAAGTGTTCACAAATGCCACGGGCAAGATCTTCGGCGTGGACATCGTCGGCGAAGGTTCGGGCGAAATGATAAACGAGTGGGCTCTGGCGATTCAAAAGAAGATGCGAATGCACAATATCATGATGACGCAGCACTCGTTCCCGACAATGGGATTCCTGACCAAACGCGTCGGTGAGATGTGGATGATGAACCGCATGAAATCCGGCTTCGTGAAGAGCATGTGCAGGTTCATGTTCAGAATCTGAGCCCCACGCAGCCGCAGAAGCGTATCGATATCGTGAGGAATAACGAACAGCGGGACATCCGCCTTCCGGCTGGATATCCCGCTGAAACAGTCTAGAAATTGCCCGCGACCGTGTACGAGAATTCTTTCTTGTCAGAAAGAATTCTCGTACACAGAGCAGGTGAGCAGTGGAACAGTTGAGCAGGAGAAACGGCAAAGACGTGATCCGTCGCCTGGA
>CBDUQP010000236.1:0-2533 GCA_965369385.1 uncultured Phycisphaerales bacterium | reverse complement strand
GGAGTGGCGACGAGTGGACCGACAATTACATGCTTGTACCATGCGGGCTAAAGTCCCCGCCGCAACTTATCGTCAGAAAATAGCCACCAGGCCCGCAATGGTCTGCTTCAGGAGCACATTAATGCAAAAAACCAGTCTCAACGGTGAATGGCAACTTACTTATGGCCCCCAAACCGGTCAGCTTCCCGCCGACAGCGCCACGCTGCAAGCCGCAGGCCTTCCAACAATACCAGCCACCGTGCCTGGAAACGTTGAACTAGACCTGATGGCCGCCGGCAAGCTGCCGGACATCACCAAGGGCAACAATATATATCTGCTCCGCGAGTATGAAACCTATCAGTGGTGGTACTCCAGAACGTTTGAATCGCCGAAGCTCACAGACGCCCAGCGGGCGGTGCTAGCCTTCGACGGACTCGACTGTATCGCGAGCGTGTGGGTTAACGATCAGTTGGTCGGCGAATCGGCCAACATGCTCATTCCGCATCGGTTCGATATCACCGAATACCTGGCCGCTGGCGCAGGTACAAACACACTAACGGTTCACCTCAGCTCTGCGGTGCTCGAAGGACGAAAACACTCGCCCGAGCCGATGGAGTGGGCTTTCACGTATGCGGCCGAGTCGTTGGCGGTTCGCAAAGCGCCGCATATGTACGGATGGGACATTATGCCTCGCGTAGTGAGCGCGGGGATCTGGCGCGATGTGAATCTGGAGATTGTCGAGCCGACTCGGATTCAGTCCACCTACTGGACGACAAACGAGGTAGACACAAACGCCAATACCGCCACCGTTCGCGTGATTTGGAATCTCGTCTCGAACAAGCTATGCATCGACGAGCTAATAGTCCGCGTAACTCTCACGCGAAATGGCGATACAAAACACCAGAGCGATCACCGGGTGACATCGCATTGCAGCCGATGTGAAATTGAGCTGACCGATGTCGCCTTCTGGTGGCCCCGCGGATATGGCGATCCGAATCTGTACAACGCCACAGTCGAGCTGATCGACACCGATGGCATTGTTCTGGATGCCGACACGTGCGAGATCGGAGTGCGAACTATCCGGCTGGAGCTGACCGATGTGACTAGCGAAGACAAGCCCGGCGAGTTCGCGTTTATCGTCAACGGCGTGAAGGTCTATGTGAAGGGCACAAATTGGGTGCCTCTGGACGCCTTGCACTCACGCGACAAGCAACACCTTGCATCAGCCGTCGATATGCTGGCAGACCTGAACTGCAATATGATCCGCTGCTGGGGAGGAAATGTTTACGAAGATCATGACTTCTTCGATCTGTGCGACGCCAGCGGCATTATGGTCTGGCAGGATTTCGCCATGGCCTGCGCGATCTACCCCCAGAGCGATGAATTCGCCAAGGTCATCGAACACGAAGCGGCCGTGATTGTCAGCCGCCTGCGGAACCACGCCAGCCTGGCACTGTGGGCAGGCAATAACGAGATCGATCAGTGCTTCGAATGGTCCGGCACGCAACTAGACCCAAACACCGAACGCCTGAGCAGACAAGTGCTTCCCGCGATCGTCAGAAGATGCGATCCGATGCGTGACTACCTGCCGAGCTCTCCATACTACAGCAAAGCTCTCATCGCCACCGGCGACCCGATGAAGTTCGGCCCGGAGCAGCACCTGTGGGGCGAGCGCGACGACTTTAAGGGCACGTTCTATAAAGATTCGCTCGCACACTTTGTCAGCGAAATTGGCTATCACGGATGCCCGAATCGCCAGACGCTGGAAGACTTCCTCGATGCCGAACACGTCTGGCCGTGGCAGCACAACGACCAGTGGATTACCCACGCCGTACGCCCCACGCCCGAAAGCCCCGACTACGATTACCGCATCGAGCTTATGGCGAAACAGATTGAATTCCTGTTCGGCAGCGTCCCGGAGAACCTGGACGATTACATCTTCGCCTCGCAGGCAAGCCAGGGGGAGGCCAACAAGTTCTTCATTGAATCATGGCGACAGCAGAAACCCCGCCGCACGGGCATGCTCTGGTGGAACCTGCGAGACGGCTGGCCGATCTTCTCGGACGCCATCGTCGATTACTACAATCGCAAGAAACTTGCGTACCCCATCATCAAACGCTGCCAGACGAACATCTGCGCGAGCTGCACCGAAAGCGTGAAGGGTGTTCACCACATCGTGATAAACAATGACACGCTCCTGCCCACAAGCGGTAGCGTGATCGTTCGCGACGCGGAAACCGATGGCGTTCTGCTGGAAGAGTCATTCCACATCGATCCAAACGGCTGCATAACATGTGGCCAGTTGCCGCAGATCGATAGCCCGGCAATGTGGATAATCGAGATGCAGATAGATGGCGAAACCTTGGTGAACCACTACCTGGCAGGCCCGCGCCCGTTTGCGATGTCCGATTACAGGCGATGGCTTGAAAAGGCCGGGATAGCCCGCTGATCGCTGGCAGAGTAGCCCCCCAATAAACAAGGCGGCCCGCGGTATTGTCACCACGAGCCGCCTTGCGTATTAATCGGTGTTTGGTCAGGCTTACAGTTCGTCAAA
>CBDUQP010000235.1:0-2965 GCA_965369385.1 uncultured Phycisphaerales bacterium | reverse complement strand
AAGAATTGATGACAACTCACGTTATCTACCGCCAGAGAAATATCTCGCACACAGAAGAACGTCACGTTTTACCGATAAAACATTACATATGTCCCCAAAACACCACTTTCGCGATCCGATTCGCACAAATAACGCAGTTGAGAACTCAGTCGCCCGCAGGATTGGTAGTTACCGCCGGGAGATCTTCCTCTTCGGCCACCACTGCCACCACATCGCCTATCTTCAAACCAACCTGGCTCGCAGGCCACGCTGAAATGATTTTTACGCTCACCTTCTTGCCTTCTACCACGCCCGGAGACGTCCGCAGAACGTCCCTCTCCGTCAGCTTTCCAGGAGTCTTGCCCATTATCTTTTCCAGCGGCAGCGCCATGGATTGGGACTTCAAAAGATAATCACGCTGCTGCTTGAAGGTGGCTGCGTTCCCCTCAGCCGCCGCCCTTAACCTGCGTTCGCGAACCCACAACATCGCCAGCATCCCCAATATCACAAGAATCAATGCGAAGGCAACCAGTTGATGCAGAGGCCAGCCCGCGCCGCCGGGGTTCAGATCGGAGCGTTGGTCGAAGCACTGACTGGAAGAATCTTCCTGCCCGTCTGCCTGCGAGTCCGACGTTTGCGAATCCTTGTCCTCTGGTGTATCCATGAAACTCCTAAGTCAGTCGCGATCGATTCAATTCCATTTCCACCAATGTTCTATCACAATT
Organism: uncultured Phycisphaerales bacterium; assembly: GCA_965369385.1. GTDB lineage: Bacteria > Planctomycetota > Phycisphaerae > SM23-33 > SM23-33 > CBDUQP01. The sequence goes on along the minus strand of CBDUQP010000235.1, from coordinate 2,261 downwards.
GAATGCGCTTTGCTTGTATCCGGCGTCACTTTGGGCAGACAGCAGCGGAGTTGATGCTGATTCGACAAAAGCGTCGGCCCTTTATTGATAGAAAACGAAAAAGAGGTGTTGCACAAACGGTTCTTCAGCGTTTTTGAAGATTTCGTAAACGTAAGTATCTATTTTAATTGAGATTGCACCAACAATACAAATCGCGATCGATGTCCAAAAGACGCAAAATACGCAACGTTTTTGGTAGTTTGTTGCGTGATTCAGGCCGCCTGAAAAATTCCACACCCAATCGCATGCAGCGTCTTAGCCATCAGCGGTCAGTATGTAGATATATGACAGCGCGCCGACTTGTGACGATCCCGATGTACATCGGGACCGCATGCCAGCGGGGACACGCACGTGCCACCGCGGCTTGCCTCTTGCCAGCACAGTATTGCAGATGGGTGAAGAGTTGCCGGTTCCCTACTGGATATAGACCTCGGCAACATTCCACGGAGTGCCACAGGGTTCAACCACCCTTATTCGCACGTACCGGGCCATCACCGGGGTGACCAAGAGCATGCTGGTGACCATTCGCGTGCCCGGCACCTGGTGGCGATTAGTGAAATATCGCCCGTCCATACTCGTTGACACCGCAACCGTATTGGCACATCCGTGTTGGTATCGCCCATGATCTATGAACACTGCGTTGAACGTACACATCTTGCCCAGATCGATCGTGATATTCGCCTGGCCGACATTGGCGTCACTCTTGGCGGCGGTGGTCTTGTCTCCGTCGACTGCATGCTGCGGATTGAGCACATTGCCCGTAACCACCCATATTCGCGGATCCGACAATGCCGCTGCCGGCGGTTTGACACTTCGGTGCTCGTACAGGTTGCCCGTGCCCTCACAACCGCCTGCGAGCATCGCACATACAATCCCAACCAAGAGTACCAGAGAAGAACAGCGTATATTCATACTAAGCATAACCTCTGCTATTATAGGTAGATATCCCAACGGCCGCCATTTCAACCCGCCCGGCCAGGCCAGTGCCCACTCCCACAGTGCGACACAGCATCGCAATTATAGCGATATGCCACCTTATTCCAAGTGTATTGGCAATACGCGAAAACATGCCGAAGAAATCCAGACTAATCGGGAGTTGGCGAAGGGGAGAATAGGGGTCAGGAATGCCTTTTATTGTCCGAATGTGTGTGATTGTGTATGTGCGCTACGGGCGGACAGTATGTCACGGCGTCTTTGATCGCGAAAGTGGACACGTATGTGCGCTTCGTCTGCGGCAGAGCAAAGGCAAATTCGGACAAATCCGCACCATCGGTCAGTATGTCAATCTATGACCGCGCCTTGCCCATACCCCAACCCGTTGAACTTACAATGTGAATTCGCCGTTGTTAATCCAGTATCAAAACCAGCGCACTGAAGTCCACTTTCGCGGACCCCAACGCGCTGGTTTTGAAGATCTCCGCGTTACGGACGCGTGATCTCGGTTATGTAGACCGCCTTGTCGGCAGGTATCGTGAGTTTGCCATCAGCTCCGATGACGCCGGAACCAATCGCCTTCAGGTGCCAATCGCGAAGCGTATATTTGCAGCCGGCGAGCGATTTGTCCCTCAGCGTCAGCCCCACTCGCGCCGTCAGCACGGGCGATTTACCAAGTTGCCTGCATATATCACGGCCCCACGCAGCGTAGTTCACCAAACGGCCAAACTGATTGCCGACAGGCCATCCCTTGGTGTTCATCTTCATGCCCGTGTTCGACGCGGTGCAGACGGCCGAGAGATACATCTTCTTGCTCTTGGTCAGCTCTGCGCCATCGTCGGACACCAGACCAAAGCACACATATCGCGGGTCGCCCTGCTTCGTGTAGGGCATGCCATCGGGAACCTTCACGGTTATGTCGGTGATCGTTGCCCCGTCAGCGAACTTGACGACATCCGGCAGGAAGCCGGCCGCCACCTTCGCCTTGTCGGCCTGCATCAGCAGCACGCCATCGTGCCAGTTCAGCGTTATCTGATCAGTCGGGCGAATGACGGGCGCGAGGAACGCGCTGTCCGTTTCGATTGGTCCCTTCACGGTCATCGGCTTTCCGCGAGTCATGTCAAACTTGATGCGAGATCCATATCGCCAAGCGGTCGGGGCAAGCATTCGGTTCATATCGCCCCATTCAACGTTCGTGAGATCGTACAGCATGTCACTCGTGAGCGTGATCTCCGTCGGATTCTTCGGCGGAGACAGTGCGAAGCTCTTGAACATCTCGCCTGCTATCT
>CBDUQP010000234.1:0-3014 GCA_965369385.1 uncultured Phycisphaerales bacterium | reverse complement strand
GCTGACAGATAGGAAAAGTGTTACCCATGTATCCGGTCTAAAGTGTTACCCATGTTTCCGGTTGCACAATTTTCGCTCGGCCTTGCTCGCACGGCTTTTACAGATCGCGGCCGATAGCTTGAGCGATGCGTTTGATCTCTCGCATGAGCTCCACCAACATTGTCGGCGTTATCGATTGCGCGCCGTCGCTCATGGCATGTTCCGGATCAGGATGGCATTCCAGGATCAGCCCGTCAGCGCCGGCGGCGATGGCGGCACGGCTCATCGGGCCAACCAGGTGCGCGTGGCCGGTTCCGTGTGACGGATCGACGACGATGGGCAGGTGGGTGCGTTCTTTCAGTTCGGGCACAGCCGCCAGCGGAAGCGTATTGCGGACATAAGTCTCAAACGTTCGGACGCCACGCTCGCACAAGATGACATTGCTGTTGCCCGCATTGATTATGTACTCAGCAGCCAGCAGGAACTCATCGAGATGGGCACTGAGCCCGCGTTTCAGCATCACAGGTTTGTCTACTTTGCCTACGGCTTCCAGCAGCGGATAGTGCTGCATGTTGCGCGCGCCAATCTGCAGTACGTCGGCATACTCGGCTACGATGTCTACCTGCTCGATGCCTATGACTTCGGTCACGATCGCCAGGCCGGTATTGTCGCGAGCCTCGGCCATTATCTTCAGACCTTCTTCGCCGAGACCCTGGAAACTGTACGGACTCGTGCGCGGCTTGTATGCACCGCCTCTGAGGCCAATCGCGCCTGCTGCTTTTGCAACTTCCGCTATGCGCAGGAACTGATCGCGGTTTTCAACCGCGCACGGGCCGGCGATAACGCCCACCTTAGTGCCGCCGATGGGAAAACGCTCGGGACCTATCTCGATGGTGGTTCGGGTCTGCTTGACCTCGGTTGACGCCATCTTGTACGGCGCGAGGATGGGGACGATTCTCTCGACCATTGGGGCGGTTTCGATGGCACCCTTGTCGACAGAGCGTTTGTCGCCGATGCAGGCTACGACAGTGCGGTCCGTACCGCGAATAACGTGCTCCTTGAGCCCGTAATCCTGCACGAGTGACACAACGTGCTCGACCTGCTCGTCCGTGGCACCTGGTTTCATAATAACTATCATGATGTAAACTCCTGTATGGCTTCACCTTATACGTCGGCACCAAACGCCAGGGCAGTTAAGGCCCAGCATATTGGTCAGCCGACAGCGCAAGGACACCGCAAAAGGGATCTGTCAGAGATATTTCGCCCATAGCCCGGGGCACTGGAAAATTTTACGCGAAGCATCGCGGCCGACTGCCCTACCTTCCCGCAGCGTCGATCTTCTCCATCCCGCCCATATACGGCCTGAGCGCGTTGGGCACGGTAATGCTGCCATCGGCGTTCTGGTAGAGCTCCAATATCGATATCAACACTCTGGGGCTGGCGATGACTGTATTGTTCAGCGTGTGACAGAAATGCAACTTGCCATCGTCATCCTTATAGCGAATATTGAGTCGCCTGGTCTGAAACTCGTGGAATCTGCTGGCCGAGTGCGTCTCGCCATAGCCTCCGCGGCTCGGCATCCATGTTTCGATATCGAACTTCTGGATCTGCCCCTGCCCCAGATCGCCGGAACAGACGTTGACTACGCGATACGGAAGATCCAGTGCCTGGAGCATATCCTCTGCGTTGGCGAGAATCTCCTGGTGATACTGCTTGGACATTTCTTCGCTATTCTCGGCCAGTATTACCTGCTCGACTTTGTCAAAACAGTGAACGCGATAGAGCCCGTGGGTATCTTTACCAGCAGCTCCGGCTTCGCGGCGGAAGCAGGTACTCATTGCGACATATTTTTTCGGAAGATCTTCGCGCTTAAGCGTTTCGCCGCTATGGAACGCGGTGACGGGCACTTCGGCAGTGCCTACGAGGCTCATCTTGTCGCGCTCGGCGAGATATGCCTGATCTCGCCCCAACGGAAAGTAGCCCGTACCATACATAATGTCTTCACGCACAAGGACGGGGACGGACAACAGTTCATAACCCTTAGCGACCATCTGATCGACCGCAAGCCTCAAAACTGCCTGATGGAGCATCGCCCCTGCGCCTTTCAGGATGTAATTCCGTGATCCAGCAAGCTTTACACCGCGAGGAATGTCTACGATCCCAAGCGATTCACCCAATTCAACGTGATCTTTCTGCTCAAAATCAAGTTCCGGAACGCTTCCAACCGTGCGAAGCTCGACGTTTTCCTGGTCATCGGCGCCGAAAGGCACATCTTCTGCGGGCGGCTGGGCTACGGCGAGCATGAGTTCGTCAAATTTCGTCTGGAGCTCATCGTGCTGGTCCTCAAGCTCCTGCGCGCGGGTCTTGGTGGCCTTCATGGCAATAATGGCATCGACCTTCTCCTGCCCGATAAGCTTGGCAATCTCCTTGCCCGCTTCGTTCTGGTCGGTCCTGGCGTCCTGAAGTTCGCGCTGGAACTCCAGCATCTGCTCATCAACCTTCAGCAGGGCCGGAATATCCGCAGGAACATTCTTGGCCTTGGCGGCCTCTATATATTTGTCCGGCTCGGCACGTATCAATTTGATATCAATCATCTTTGGGGTCCTGCACACTTTGCATGGCATCTGTACTGTATTCCGGATTCCACAAGATGTATCCGGACCAGCGTAGAATACACACGTGAAGGTGGAATCGGAAGTAATTAGTTGTCTCGTAAGGCATGAAACATTCGCTAACACTATATCTTTTGCCCTGATTGTACGACAAATCTTTCTGTCGGTCGTTAAGGTGGTAGATCATCTGTTGTTGCGTCGGCATTGAAAGTAGAACAGGTGATCAGGAGACCGCAGGTGAGCGAGCCTATTCAAGATCTGTCCAGCAGGCGGTCGTTTGGCTCTGTTGTTTCACCTGTTCACCTCCGGCGTCGAAGATCCCGACCTGCCTGCCGGCAGGCAGGTGCACATCGGGACTCACCTGCTCTGTGTGCGAGATGCTTCTCTGGCGGCAGATAACGTGTGTTGTCATCAATTCTTGTG
>CBDUQP010000233.1:0-3095 GCA_965369385.1 uncultured Phycisphaerales bacterium | reverse complement strand
CCAACCTGAAAATCCAAGGATCTAGAACGCGAACAAAGCACCTATAGCCCAGAATGAACGCTAATCTCGGTCACAGCCGACTTTTGAGGGAAGCGTCAATAATAAGGAAACCACATGAAGTGCATCGCAAAGCGGATTGCCATTATCTTGATCTGCCTGCCCTGCTGCGCCTTGCTCCCAGGCGGATGCGCGCTGACGCCCTCCGCCGATCCGGATTCTCTCGGAATCGATATGACGTTGCCTGCCGACACTCGCGTTGACGGCGCGGTGATCTTTCTCATCGACGGCATGAACTCCGCCATCTTCGATGAAATGCTCCAGGCAGGCCAGCTTCCCGCAATGAAACGATACTTCGTTGATCGAGGAATCTACAGCCCGCGCACCGCAAGCAATATTCCGTCAGTCACGTTGCCGAATCTCACCAGCGTAGTTACTTCGCAGTTCCCCGGACATCACGGCATCACCGGCATCAACTGGTTCGATCGTAACCGCCTCATCTGGCGCGATTACGCCACCGTCGCACAGAAGAATATGCTCGACAGCGACCACACCTCCGCCACCCTCTTCGAGCAGTTCCCCCAGCGAACCACCTTCTCGGTTTTCTACCAGGCTCACCGCGGAGCCTCAAAATTCATCGAAAACAGACTCTCCGGCGGACCGATCTACGGGTTCGGATGGTACCAGTGGCTCGACAGGCTCACCCTAAGCCGCCTCAGCATTGTCGCAGACGTTGCACGCAAGCAGAAATGCTGGCCGGCGATAGTTGTCTGCTATCTGCTGTCGCCCGATTTCGTAGCCTACGGTAACGGTACGTCAATGCGAGCCTATCGCGACGCCCTCAAACACAGCGATATGCTGGTGGGCAAAGCTCTGGGAGACATGCAACGCGCCGGACTGCTGGACAAGCTCGTGATCGCCGTCGTCAGCGATCACGGGCACGCCGATGTCAAACGCCATTTCCTCATCGAAGACCATCTGCGAGACAAATTCGGCCTGGGAATCGCGAAGCGACACTTGTGGGAAGACACTCCCTTCGAGTTGCGAATGGAATACTACCGTAAGTACTCTGCCGTCGCCTACGGAAGTGGCGAGAGATACTTCGCACTCTCCTTGCGAAAGCCTCTGAATGTAGGCGATCAGGGGTTCGCACCATGGGCAATTCGGCCTGCAATAAAAGACCTGCGACACTACCCGTTGTCCCCAAAGAGACGCATGTTTGGTGTTCCGGAATCAGGCCGTGCCGCTGATCTGCTGGAATATATCACCAAACTCGAGGCGGTAGACGTCGTTGCCTGCCGGTCGGGAGCCAAAACCGTACTCGTGAAAACCAAAGCAGGTGAGATCGAGTTCAAACAGGCCGCGCCCGGCGAGGCAATCTCCTGCCGCATCGTCACCGGCACCGACCCACTCGCCTGGGGAGGCAAGGTGCCCGAAAGTGCCCTCATCGGTGCGCCCATGAGCCCGCGATGGTGGCTTGGCGCGACCCACAATACGAAGTATCCAGATTTGCCTGCTCAGATACTCGCTTACTTTCGAAGCCGCTACGCCGGCGATATCGCGGTATTCGCCGTACCCGGATGGGATTTCACCGGCGAACACCATGGTGGGCACGGAGGCCTGCGCTCGCAAGACATGCTCACCCCCATGCTGATCGCCGGCCCGGGCGTACCGCACAAGCGGGTGGAAACGGCCCGTACGGTAGATCTTATGCCAACGGTGCTGAAGTTGTTGAGCAGACCCGTGCCCCCCGGACTCGATGGCGAAAGCCTGGTTGCCCCTACAGTCCAGAAATGACCCTAACGCCCCCAATTGCATCTAACCGCTTAATTGCATCGAAACGCCCGGTTTCGTATGCTGAATGGCGATTATGGCGTCCACTCGGCCTGGGCCCAGAACAAACCGGCCGTCACAACCACAAGAACTAACATATGAGCGATCAGCAAGAATACACCGACCCAGCCGATGACAGCATGGAAACGCCGGCCGCTGCGGCGGGGGAGATGAACCAGAACACCGGCTGCCCGTCCACGGCAAACCCCGGCCCCAACATCGCTCTGGCAACAGTCGGAGCGGTGCTCGGCGCAACTGTCGGAGCATGCATATGGTTTGCCATCGCATATTTCGCCAATTACAGGGTCGGCTTTGTAGCTATTGCGTCAGGAGCGCTGGCGGGCCTTTTCGCATCCAAGCTCGGCAAGGGCAAGTGTGCAACAATCGGTGTCATCGCGGCGCTCGCAGGCGGAGCGGGGGTGCTGGGCGGAAGCTGGGTGACCTACTACGCTCTGAAACACAGCGACCGGACCAGGCAAGAACTGAAGAAGTATTTTGACGTCTCCTGCTCGGAACTGGCAAAGGTTGCAGCAGATGTTGACAAAACTGAAGCCAAACGCCACGAGGCCCGTCGGGAGCTTGCCAAGGAGGAAGCGGAAGGATTCGAAGGGTATTACAAGAGGACAATCCAGGATCCGAACAACAATTACATTGTTTTCATCACACTGGATGGCCGCGATACCGGAATCATGATAATGATGGGGCTTCTGGGCATGTATTGCGGCTACAGGGCCGGGTCTGGAGAACAGGCGTAGCCGTCCATTTAAGAGGTGCTTCGTCGGCAACGCGGCGCTTCACAAGAGCCCGTCGGAGTGTATAATCCGCAACTTACCTGGACACACCCGGGCATCGAAGAGAAGAGATAGAACATGACGCAATCAGACGACATATACGACGTAATCATTATTGGCGTGGGCCCGGCGGGGCTTTCGGCCGGTTTGTATACCTCGCGCGATCGCTACAAGACGCTCATGCTCGAGAAGAACGGGCTGCCGGGCGGGCAGATAATGCTTACCGAGCACGTGGAGAACTATCCCGGCTACGAGAAGATCACTGGCTTTGAGCTTATAGAGCATATGAAGACACAGGTGCTCAATTTTGGCGGTGAGATTCGCTCCAACAAGCTGGTGACCGGCATCACCCGTCGCGATGACAACCTGATGGAAGTAGCCGTCGATGGCGGAAAGGAAGTTTACCTTGCCCGTGCGGTAATACTGTCACCAGGAAGCGACTATCGCCAGCTTGGCGTGCCCGGCGAGGAGAAC
>CBDUQP010000232.1:0-3157 GCA_965369385.1 uncultured Phycisphaerales bacterium | reverse complement strand
ACCTGTTCTACTTTCAATGCCGACGCAACAACAGATGATCTACCACCTTAACGACAGACAGAAAGATTTGTCGTACACGTGCGTCAGGCCCATGGCGTCCAGCATTTTAACCTACACTGTCCCTGTAACGGAGCACAAATAGCCTGAGTTCCCCGAATTCATGAACCAATTGCCCTCAACTAACAACACTTGCACTGCTTCCTTGACCGGCAATCACCGTTCGATATAATATCAATCCTAAGCAAGTCTTTGTTATTCAATGTTATTCAATGGAATCTTTTCTGGAGAAACAGCGATGGCTGACAAGTTCTCAAAATCTAACGATGACGCGCCCTTTCTTCCCGAAGACGACGATCCCATCACGCTGATCGGCGACAATGAATTGCCGGAGGTTAAACAGCCAGGCGGATTGGACCAGCACATACAACCCGTCCCGGCCGCAGTGCCCGTTGCGAAACCAGTTCCCACAGCAAAGCCCGTCCCGACTGAAAAACCACTGCCGGAAGCGGAGCCAATTCTATCAGCGCCGGAAGTACCTGTCGCCGACGAAGAAGAACCCCTTACCCTCATTGACGAGTCTGAAGTGGGCGTACAGGAAGTTCGCATTCCAGGCATCAGGGAGAAGAAAGAAACCGAAGCCTTCTCGCGAGAGCTGCACCATTCCACCGAAGGTGCCACCCGCTGCAAAATCTTCAATTCGAAGATATCAGTGCCCGCGCTTGAGGCGATGGAAGGCAACGTGAACAAGTGGCTGGACAAGACCGATATCGATATCAAGCAAGTAGGCCACATGGTGGGAACCCTTCGCGCGAAGACAGACGAAGACAACGTGATTCTCGTAGTCTGGTACTAAAAGCCTGATCCGGTTACAATCTCCGCCATGACGGATAGCACACATAATTCGAGGCCCGTTGACGTTTCCGCCGCGATGCGCCAGGTTTTCGGGTTTCACAGCTTTCGTCCGAACCAGGAACAAATCGTGCGTGCCGCAATTGACGGGCGTGACGTGTTCGCCGTTATGCCGACCGGCGGCGGAAAGTCGCTCTGCTACCAGTTACCCGCCCACTTGCTGGCGGGCACTTGCGTAGTCGTCAGCCCGTTGATATCGCTGATGAAGGACCAGGTAGACGCCGCCAACGAAAACGGTCTGCGAGCGGAATACCTCAACAGTTCGCTCGATTCCGCCCAGCAATCAGCCGTATCGGCCAGGCTTGCCGGCGGAGAACTTGACCTGCTCTACGTAGCCCCTGAACGCTTTGCACGCCGCGATTTCCTAATATCGCTGCAAACCGTTCGACTCAGCCTTTTCGCCATCGACGAAGCACACTGCATATCGCAATGGGGACATGACTTCCGGCCGGATTACCTGAAACTCTCCAGTACACTGTCAACGTTCCCCGATACGCCCATCGCCGCATTCACCGCCACCGCTACTCCGCGTGTGCAGCAGGATATCATCAAGCGTCTCGGACTGCGCGAGCAGCTTACCGTGCGTGCGAGCTTCGATCGCCCTAACCTGTTTCTCCAGGTTGACCCCAAGGACGGGCTTGATTCGCAACTGCTGGCATTCGTGCGAAAACACCCCGGAGAGTCGGGTATTATCTACCGCACCACCAGAAACGATGTCGAATCCACAGCCGCATCACTCGTTCGAGCCGGCATAAACGCCCTGCCTTACCACGCCGGAATGGACAGCGACACCCGCCAGCGAAACCAGGACGCCTTCAATCGCAGTGAAACGGACGTCATCGTCGCCACCATCGCCTTTGGAATGGGCATCGATAAATCCAACGTGCGATTCGTACTACATGGCGATCTGCCCAAGAACATGGAAGGATACTACCAGGAAATAGGCCGCGCCGGACGCGACGGCGAACCTGCACACTGCACGCTGTTCTTCAGCTACGGCGATATCACCACCATTCGATACTTCATCTCCAATATGGAAAGCGAAGACGAACGCATCTCCGCCGAGCTGAAACTCAACAAAATGGTGAACTTTGCCAGCTCCGCCGTCTGCCGGAGAAAGCAGATACTGGCGTATTTCGACGAAGTGTATGAAGAGGACAATTGCGGCTGCTGTGACATATGCACCGGCGACGTCGAACACGTGGACGCCACGCAGGAAGCCCGAATGCTGATGTCGGCAATAGCGCGAACCGGACAGCGTTTCGGGGCAGGTCACATCGTGGATATCGTTACCGGAGCCAACACCAAAAAGATACGCGAACTCGGGCACGATAGCCTGAAAACCTACGGCGCGGGTGCGGGTATCGGCAAGACCAAACGCCACTGGCGTAACATCATGGACAACCTCGTAACGCAAGGTTGCCTGCTGCTGGCCGGGGGCGAGTATCCCACGTTGATGATATCGAAAAAAGGCGGCGAGGTGCTTTTCGGACGCACAAGTTTCCAGATGTTCCAGAAGAAGGCTGACCCCATCAAAGCCTCATCCAAGACACGGCAGCCGCGCGGCGATGTCGTCACCAATTACGATTACGACCTGTTCGAGCAGCTCCGCTCAGTGCGAACCAGCCTGGCCCGCGAGCAGAACGTGCCCCCATTCGTGGTATTCTCCGACCGCACCCTGCGCGAGATGGCCCGGGACATGCCCACCACGCCCGACGAAATGCGCGAGATTACGGGCGTGGGCGAACACAAACTCGCACAATACAGCGAAGATTTCCTCCCGGTCATCCGCGACTACCGCAAAGATTGACACTAAACGTCCTGCTGGTGCCGCAAGGTCACATGCGGCATTTTGCCCACGGCCACATATTCCCATGGGCAAACCATCCAATGGTGTTGCGTAGCCACAAACACGAATTTACGATCAGCGGCAGTCGTAAATGCCAATCCGCTAAGTGTCACGTTTGTAGGCCGTTAGTATAGTTCGCAATTCGGCAGATTCTCCATTCCTTTTTGTGGTGAAACACGCAATTTGGCAACACTTTTGGAAGTTTGTTGCGTAAGTCATGCGGTTTGGGATATTTAACACCAAATCAGCTGCACGCTTTTGCCCATCAATGGTCAGTATGTAGATATATGACAGCGCGCGGCCCGCCGCACGTAGGGGCGGACCTGGTACAAACCGGATACATGGGTAACAGAATAGACCGGATACATGGGTAACACATTCGTAAAATGCGTAGCTGAA
>CBDUQP010000231.1:0-3216 GCA_965369385.1 uncultured Phycisphaerales bacterium | reverse complement strand
GGACACGTATGTGCGCTTCGCCTGCGGCGAAGCTTCTTATACATGTCCCCGCTGGTATGCGGTCCCGATGTACATCGGGATCGCGACAAGCGCAGTCATATACTAATATGCTGACCGCTGATGGCTGAAACGCTGCATGGGATTGGGTCCAGAATTGTTCAGGCGGCCTGAATTACGCAACAAACTACCAAAAACGTTGCGTATTTTGCGTGTTTTGGACAACGCTCGCGGTTTTGCATTTCGTTGCAATACAAGTCAAAATAGATACTTACGTCTACGAGAGTTGCAATAATGTGAAAAAACCATTTACGCAACACCTCTATTTCATATTTTTTCAATTCCTTCCAGAAATGGCCGACGCTTTTGTCGAATCAGCATCAACTCGCTCCCGCTGTCTGCTCGAAGCGGTGCAGATGGGTGAAGAGTTACAAAATATCGAATACTATGGCTTCAGGTGGCTACGGGGCGGGCGGTGTCATCGAAGCCATCAGCCTGCACGTTTGTCCGCCTGCGGGTTAGACTTCTCTGCGCACCAGCCGGCGGACCTGTGCCTTGACGTCTTGCACAGTGGGCAATGCAGACGCTTCCAGTGTGCGCGATACGGGGTAGGGCACGTCGGCGCCGGCCAGCGTGAGTATGGGCGCATCGAGGCTGTCGAAGAATCGCTTCTGGCACTCGGCCGCTATTCTCGGGCCGATCGACGCGCTGGCGGGTGCCTGCTCCACTATCAGCATAACCATCGTCTTGCTGAATGATTCGCCGATCATATCGTAGTCGAGGTCTGGCATGGAGACGGTGCGTAGGTCTATGACGTCGGCAGAGATGCCTTCGGCGGCGAGCTCGTCTGCTGCCTGGCAGACCATATCCAGCGTTTGCGAATAGGCGAGCAGGGTCACGTCGCCACCTTCGCGAACCTTCTTGGCCTTGCCGAGTTCGATGAAGTAATCGAGGTTGCCTGCGGGAACTGCGCCTTCCTTGTTATAAAGCTCGTGATGCTCCACGATCAGCACCGGATCAGTGCTGTGCATCGCGGAGTTGAACAGGCCGATGTAGTCTGCGGCGGTGGTGGGCGCTACAATCTGCCAGCCCGGGAACAGTGCGAACAGTGCGGTGGGGTCCATCGAGTGCTGTCCGCCATACCCGCAGCCGATGGCGATTCGCGTACGGATCACAAGTGGCATTTTCACGCGGCCGCCATACATGTGACGCAGGCGTCCGATCTGGTTGAACAACTGGTCAGCGGCAACAAGTGCGAAGTCCGGGAACATGATCTCGGCGATGGGGCGGCAGCCGTTCATGGCAGCGCCGCACGCCAGACCGCAGAAACCCGCTTCGGAAATCGGCGTATCGATCACGCGGCCTGGATACTTCTTCGACAGTCCTTTAGTGGCCAGGTAGGGTCCGCCCTTCATGTGTCCGACTTCTTCGCCGCAGACATAGACGGTAGGATCCTTCTCAAGCCATCGTCCGGTGACTGAGGAAATTGCATCCACGTATTTCATTTTGCCGCTTGTATCGAGCGATTCGGGCTCGGTGAACTTGATTTCGGCGAACTCAGCGCCATCGCCGCGCAGATGATCGTGCAGTGTCTCGTCTGCGGGTATGTAGGCGGGATTGATTATTCTCGCGCCGCTGGAATCCTGCTGCGTGCAGAACTTCTCGGCCGCGAGCACCGCTTGCTTGGCTGCTTCGCTGATGGCGGAGTCTTGGGCCTTCGTCAGTATTTTTCGCTTCAGCAGGGCAGCGCGGAAGTTGGCGACGGGGTCACGCTTCAGCCACTCTTCCTCTTCCTCTTTGGTGCGATATCCGAACGCACTGCCGGGGATTCCGCCGGCATGGTGATACCAGCGGAATGTTTGCGCTTCGATGAACACGGGCATTCCATCTTCTCGCATGGACGCGGCGGCTGTCTCGATGGCGATCTTCATTGCCAGCGGATCGTTACCGTCCACAACCCATCCGCTCATCCCGTAGGCCGCGGCCCGGATTGACAGGTCGTTTATCGGAGCGGACTCGCTTTGGCTTGTAGCCACCGCGTAGCCGTTGTTCTCCAGCACGTAGATGATGGGCACTTTCCAGAGCCCAGCCAGGTTCAGCGCTTCGTGGAATGCGCCTTGGTTTATGGCACCATCGCCGAAGAATGAGACCACAACGTTGCCGGTTTTGTTGAATCGCTCGGCCCAGGCCGCGCCGGTGGCTACGGGAATTCCGCCACCTACGATGGCGTTGGTGCCCAGCACGCCGATGTCAGGGTCACACAGGTGCATCGATCCGCCGCGTCCGCCGCAGCATCCGGGGGCGAGGCCCATGACTTCTGCCATCAGGGTGTTTATGCACTGTTGTACTTCAGATGGGATCGCCGCTGAAGTTGGATCGAAGCCATCGGCCAAGTGGAATGACATTGCCTTTGCGAGATATTGGTGATGCGCCCTGTGGGTCCCACCGATTCCGTCAGCGGGCAGAAGACCGGCGGCTGCTCCAACGGCGACGGCTTCCTGTCCCACTGAGGTATGCACCGGGCCATGAATGAGGTCCTCGTCCTTCAGTGCCAGCAGTGACATTTCGAAATCACGTATGAGGTATAACTGCAAGAGCATCTCTCGCAGCTGTTCGGGGGAGTTGGAATCCCAGTCAGCATCGGTAATCTGGAGCTCTTTCCAGTCGAAATTCGGTGTCTTATCAATCCAGCTTGCCATGAGAGTGATGCATCCTTTAGTTGTTGGTTACCTTGCCGAGATCGGCGGGGCTGATCTACTCAAACGCCTGTCTGCCGTCCGAGGCGACCGGCGAGGCCATGCCTATCCGGGTAGTTCTTAGTACGTATCAGTCACCATTCTGTTGTGCGTTTCAAACCTGATTTTCCCGTGGTTTGAAGAGCACGGGAAAAGGAGCTTGACTTATTGTCGATTGTCGACAATAATCTAAACCAGATCACTCACGAAGTCAATAGTGTTTGTTCTGCCGATCGTGTTCTGCCGTGCTGCGGATGCGTTGTTCGGCGTCGTTCGGCGTATTGAGGCCGGGGCCAGCGATACGCCGAACATGCTCGAAGCTGCGGGTTTGCATAAGAATACACCATTGACTCAGCGGCAGGTGTGCGAAATTCTTTTCTGGCATGAGATAAGTGTTTTTTTACAAGGTATTAACTTCGCTTCAAAAGTAGAACTTGCGAGCAGTAGACGGCGGCAGAAATCAGGCTGCAGAAAGGTCCTATAT
>CBDUQP010000230.1:0-3219 GCA_965369385.1 uncultured Phycisphaerales bacterium | reverse complement strand
ATTCGCGCCGGCCCTGACGGGCCTCTTACGACACGGCACAACACAACACGGCACGACACGGCAGGGCAATCCACAACGTACATCGCACGACTCACAACGTCCTGTTGCGCTTCAAATGTGAATTCGCCGTCCCCCGATTCTAATCTATCGCGGCGGTTGTTCGCTGTTGCTGTTGAGGCCCTCAAGGGCCGGCGCGAACCATAGCCCATGGTGACTGAAGCGAAGCGAAAGGAGCCGTGGGATTGCAATGCCGTCAAAGCCAGAGCCCCGACAGGGGTGATCCAACGCTTCGTGCACAGTTACCCCAACTACCCCAACGCCTTGTCGCCATCCCACGCGATATCGTGCCTATGGATAAGGCTGCTGTCTGCCGTTGAACCCCGCAGGGGCCTGCCCGCCGGTAGGCGGGTGGCAAGAAATGCCGCATTTTCGATCTGAATTCGCCTCTCCCGATTTCGCGATCCATCCCTGCGATTGCGTCTGGATCACCCCTTACGGGGCTCTGGCGGTTTCGCCGCCGATACCCACGGCTCCGTCGCTTCGCGACTACACCATGGGCTATGGTTCGCGCCGGCCCTGACGGGCCTCTTACGACACCCCCGCGGCACAACAACCCACAACTTACAACGCAAGACTCACAACGCATGACGCCCTGCCGCACGACCTGCCAGCCGACGTCATCGGCCTGATCTACAAGCACAGATGGCACGTCGAAATCTTCTTCCGGTTCTTCAAGCACGTGCTCGGCTGCCGGCACCTGCTGAGCCACTGTGACAACGGAATCGAGATGGAAACCTACGCAGCCATTATCGCGTGCATGCTCATCTCGCTGTGGACCGGCCGCAAGCCAACGCTGAGCACCTACCGGATGCTGAGTTGGTACTTCAGTGGCTGGGCGGACGACGAAGAGTTGCAAGCTCATATCAACAAGCTGAAGACGCACGAATCACAAGACGCATCATAACGTGACTGGCCACTCGCTACGGCCGCCGCGCCACGGTCAATGCTGCGCACTCGATATCCACCACCCCAGCCGCAACTGCACAACGCCGACCATCCCACAGTGAATCACCCGCCATCATCCCAAAACAGCACACTTGCATTCAAACGCAATAAACGCTGCAATACGAGTGCCGAACAGGATTGGTCCTGTCCTTAGTTTTCGGCAAACCCCGGATTCGGGTTGCCCGAGGTGCTGCATCGGATACAATCGTTTGAGATTACTTGCGACGGAAAACCGGCAGGGTCGTGGCCATAGCGAGTAGAAGGGCAATCGTACTTGGCTCGGGTACGGAAACCAGGTCCAGATAAGCCATGGCATCACGCTGGCCGATCGACAACTGGCCTGCCTCCGTGAAATGATGGTAATTAACATGCGGCAAATCGTCGACATTGATCCAATCTGCGTAGGAGTCGGCTGTAGCCACGGCCACTTGGGCCGCCCGCACCGCATTCATCGGCGCCATGGGCGAATCGCTGCGAGCAATCACCACCGGTGTGGTTGGCGTACCATAGTCGCTGCGTAGCTTTTCGATCAGATCAGTCAGATTCGTTTGGTATTGCGCCTGAGTCGCATTGTTCAGCGCGTCGTCGATCCCCTGATGCCAGACGATGCCCGCGATGTTATAGGTGTCGCCGCTGCTGGTGAGTGCGGCAAGCTGAGTGTCGATAAAATCGGTCCACTGATTGTAGAAGTCGGACGAAGAACTGCCGGAGTCCTCGTTGGTCCAGGGCCACGGGCCAGCGTTCGGAATCGAGAAGTTATTGGCAACCTTAATGATCGCAATATTGTTGATTCCGTTATCATACAGCGTCCGCGCAAAACCGACCTCGGGACCATGGACATAAACCCCCTTGGTCAGATGGCCGCGGATGTCGCCCCAGTCGTAGCTGTCGCCATTGCTAAGCGTGAACTTCGCGCCATAGGTGAACTTTGCGTTTCGCTCGGCGTCGGTCTGCAAGCCCGCGTCGACCAGGTTCTGCGCGCCTGTGCCAGCGATTTGGGCATCGGCGCCCGCCATATTCGACTGGCCCGCGAAGAGAAACACCCGGATCTCCACACCCTCGGCCACCGCCGAGAAGAGCAGAAGTAATACGAAAGGGGCAAATATCCAACGCACATTTATTGTGTTTGTACTAGGATGTTGCATTGTTTGACGTCTCCCTCAAAAGTCGACTGTGACCGAAATTAACGTTCATTCTGGGCTATAAGTCCTTTGTTCGCGTTCTATATCCTTGGATTTTCAGGTTGGTTCATCCTTCTGAGGGAAGCGTCTGTTTTGATCTTCCTCACTGCAGATATATGCGCGCGGCACTGGACAAATGTGGCACGAATTTGTAATATTGGGCTCGGTTATGGTTGGCTTGCAATAGTAGTGTTCCGGCGTTCAGGGAATATTCCCGAACGGTGAGCCCACTCCTTCTGCCGTGGTGTTGTACTTCATATACCCATCATAACTGAGTGACGTGTCGCCGCCTGCTGCCAACTCCAAAATCGGCGGGGCTGCGTCCATCTCGTACTTCTTGCCGAAATTTGCCGAGTCCATCGCCATCAGTTCGGCATTGGCGATACTGCATGTCGCCAGCATCACGATGACAATTTGATGACAATACAACTTGCCACGACGGACAATCTTTTTCCTACTATCATTTTCCTCTCCTCAATAAGAGTGAATAAAATACGACGGTGTTTCATATAATGCCACACCGCTGAAATCGGGCGCATCTTCTCTACTCAAACACAACCGGGAATATTCGTTCATTGCTTTTCTCCCCCACAATCACAGACAGATTCACCGAGGCGGATTCAACTCCTTGTGAATCTGAGCTTGTAAGTTCGACCAGCGCACTACATACGTTGGCAAAAGCGTCTTCAAACGACAAGTCAAATTTCGGGACACAATACCTATTAAATGATTGACAATCACGAATTGGTGGGGCAGGCCAATTCGCCCATGGCGGCGGACAGGTCACTGCAAATAAAGGGTTTCCTGACCCCTTTTTCTCGTTTTTCTCTATACCCATTAATATACACTCCGCATGCATGCAAAGGCTGATCTGATTGCGGGCAAAATTATGGACTTTTCTGACATTCTACGCTAGAATTCCGGGGACGAATTCCGGGGAGACAAAGAATTCCGAGAATTCCGAGAAGTCCGGGGACGCAATACCTATTAAATGATTGACAATCACGAATTGGTGGGGCAGGCCAATTCGCCC
>CBDUQP010000229.1:0-3254 GCA_965369385.1 uncultured Phycisphaerales bacterium | reverse complement strand
AAGTGAAAGCGTGCTGGGTGCAGTTGTTGATCGTAACGTCCAGCATTATTCGCTCGGTAGGCTGAATCTTGTCGGTAAGCACATCTTCGAAATGCTTCTGCATGTGCTCGACGGTGTACTCAGCCAGGAATCCCAGCTTGCCCATGTTCACGCCCATGATGGGCACGTTCGTTCCAGCCAGCAGCCTCGCGGCCGCCAGTATCGTCCCGTCGCCGCCACAGACCACACAAAGGTCCAGCTCGCCCAGGCTATCGCTCAGCGGTTCATCCGCAGGCAAAACTGCTATCAGCTTGCATCGCTGGGCAATCCATTTTTCAAGCTCGCCGACCTGCTGCGCCACATCATCCCGCGACAGGTTACCCAAAATTAGTATTCTCTTGCTTGTCATGTCACGCTCCAATGGGACTGCCGGCTAGCGAAAATGCCGTATGTGTCGGGGACATGTCCGGCTGCGGTAGCAGCAGGCCGTGTCCCCTTCCGCGATCAAAGACGTTCTGCCGCACGCCCGTTCCACCGCAAGAAGACTAACCACCAATTTTGACTCCCCAAAAACGCCGATTAGCTTTCCGCTTTTTTGGGGTAGATAGCGTATCTACCGCAGAAGCAGGAACAGTCTCCGTCTCTGCTCATTTGTTCCTGCTCAAAACTATTTCGTCCCGCCCATCTGGCCTCGTGAGCCAAGGTATAACTGCTGACCGCTGGATATCGTCAAGGTGGTGTCAGCCCTGGTAGCCAGTTCATCGGCTGAGTCTGCCCACAGTGGAGAAATCTCTATCGCAGCCGCTATCTGCCCGTCAGCATCGCGAGGCACGGTGATACCCGCCCGCTCAAGCCAGCCTGCCGCCCTGCGAACCTGATCGTGCAGGCTCGTCACTACCGAGTCGACGCCTTCGGCGTTCTTGATCGGGCTGAATTCTTCGCTACGGTCCGTTTCCAGTATCACCGCCCCGCTGGCCAGCGGAAGCGCATCGAAGACGAACATCTCCAGCTTCACCGCGTTTGCCTCCATCGCCTCGGCTGGATTACCCGCTTCGTCCAGACATGTCACCTTCTTGACAGCGCGGTGGAAAGGCAATTGGCATCGTCCGCCTTCGTTCAACTTCTCAACGAATGCCTTCGACAGTATGTGAATTGCGATTGAGCCGGCCGAGAATTTAAGCCTTCCATCGTCGGTGGTCGCCATCGCCAGCTCGTCCGGCATGTCAGAATACTCGATCACCGTGACCTTACCGTCCACCACGCAGAAGTTGCCCAGCTTCTCCATCGGGTGACACTTTGGAAGCGCCTTGGCGCTCATCTCGGCACCCTTGAGGTCATGCAGGCCCAGAAAGAGCGGATCAATGCAGCGGACCAGAGGATTATCCACCTGGAAATAGCTGATCAGCTCAATACCGCGTGTGCCCATATCGTCCAATGCGCCGCTCTGCTTAAGTGCACGCAGACTGCCACCGTGCCCGTCGGGATTCAGCGCCAGTGCGCTTTTGGACTTCATCAAAATCTTGCCGCTTACATCCATCGCCGGCATGGTGCCCTGCGGGAAGAAGAACACATCGTCGGGATTCATCCCGAAGAAATTATGCTGACGGAAGAACGCGCGAGTGGCCGCATCGTTTAGGGGGCTGGTCATTATGTACCAGGGTACAGGCTTGCCCGCACGCTTCGACGCAGCCAGTATCTGCTCGGCGAATACCTGGAACAGCGGCTTCCTTGCGACGGGTGTGCCTTCAAAGCATCCCTTGGGCCCCTCATAGCCCAAACGCGTGCCCTGCCCGCCGGCCACCACAAACGCCGCCACTTTGCCCTCAGCCAAAAGCTGCTGCCCGCGAGCGGCCGCTTCGGCATACAACTGTTCGGTATCGGCAGATGGTTTCGCAGGGTATGTGCATGGCGGAGCGATGTCGGTGGGGATATCAAACTTCTCTTCTGTGCGAACGTAACGGTCAATGAGCTCGTCGAGCTGGTGAAAATCGATGGCTGCGATCTGTTCGCGGAGGCTCTCCTGCCTGGCAGGGGTCAGTTCCCCGTAGTAGTCAAGAAGATGCTGCTGGTTATGCAGTTCGAGCATCGCACGAGTATCTTCGATTGCAATGTCAGTCATGTTCACCTTTCCGTAATTCATTCAGAAAACCATCAGAAAAGCCTGCAAACCATCAGGCCCTTCACCAAGAGGATATAGTCTGAGCACTACATGTCAATGCTGCCAGTGTCTCGCGAGGAAGCAATCGCATCTAAAATGTTGTTGCCGTTGCCGTTGCCGTTCGGGCCGAAGGTCCGATGGGCAGTAAGCCGGGGGTGACCGCAGGGAACCCCCGGAACAACGTCTCATACAATAAGAACCCCGCAGGGGTGGCCAGAGACGCTTACTTGTTCAGATAACGCTTATCATAAGGAATGTTGTTTCGGTCAAAAAACTCGATGAGCTCCTCTTCGAAAGTTGTGTAGCGATGATGCTCCTGTTGTTGGCGAATATACGTTATCACCCTGTCCAATTGGGATTGCGACACGCTGAACGCAGAATACCCTTCCTGCCATCCGAACTTTGCCATTGCCGGCCCTGTCTCGTGAAGCCATCGCGACGAGGCTGTCTTGATTCTTCTGACGAACTCCGAGACAGCCATATTGGCCGGTACTATAGCCGCCAAATGCAGGTGATCCGGCTGGCCATTGCATTCTTTCAGACCTCCGCCGATATCCCGTGCTATTCCACCAATATACTTGGTAATCCGAGAAAGAATTTCTGGCCTGAGCCATGGGTGGCGCCCCTTGGTAGCAAAGACGATATGGTATTGCAAATTTGTGTATGACATGGCGCATATCCCTGATACTGATGAAGCCATCAAACTCTATTCTAATAGTGGTTTGTGACATTTGCACGCGGAAACTGCGGCGGCTTCTCTAGCCACCCCTGCCGCAGGGCCTACGCATCTAAATGTTCCTGTCGGTGTTCTGGCCGTTCGGGCCGAAGGTCCGATGGGCAGTAAGCCGGGGTGTGACCGACCAGCGGGAGGGAACCCCCGGGAACAGGCCCAAAAAGGCCCTGAACCCCGATAGGGGTGGCCAGAGATGCTTTTGCGGCGGCGTGGGTTGCCAGATATGGCTTGGCGACTTGCGGGCAATACTTGCATCAATTAGCAGCCATTCGTCTCCATCCTCCGGCGGGCAGGCCCCCCGGCCCTTCGGGACGGGGAGTATATGGAGATGTATCCGGGGGCTGCACCGCGACTTACGTCGCGGCTGACCCCCGGCTAACCGCC
>CBDUQP010000228.1:0-3270 GCA_965369385.1 uncultured Phycisphaerales bacterium | reverse complement strand
CAGCAGGGGACGCTGGTTTCGAAGCAGCTTTTCTCTTCCTGGCCTTCTTGTGGAGCTGAATGAACTTCTCGATCTCTCCCGCCGATTCCGCGCGAGCCTCAAGCGGTATGTGCAGGTTCTGCAGCTCAATACCGCTTCCCAGCCAGACATGTACGGCGATCTGCAATTTCGGCCGCTTGATCAGATCCAAACGCCAATCGATCCTGGTCGGCTCAGGATTTGCCTGCGTCGCAAGCCATTTGGGCCCCTGGCCGCTTTCGGCATGAATAACCACTCGCAGCGGATGGGCTTTGGTCGTCGCGATTTTGCGAAGAAAGGCGTTCAGTTCCTTCGTTGTGCCTCTGTAGGCAAAGAATGTGTCGGAATTCACAAACCATCCCAGTGTGCGGGCGGAGGAATCATTGGCGACCTTGGCGACCTTTACGACTTCATTTGGCCAGCCCTGCAGCGATGAGACGGGCGTGCCCTTGGGATATGTGCCTGCCAGGCCGAACAGGCCGGCAACGGGAATCAACAGCACCCCGACGACGATCATCGATATCAGCAGTGGTCTATTCATGCTTCCAAGTCTCCCAAAGAATAGATGGGTTATGTATGCTTCATCGAGCGAAAATTGGGGCCTGCCCGCCACAGGCAGATCGAGCGAAAATTGGGACTGGCCCGCCCCGGCGGGTAAACTCAAGAAGCGAAGCGCACGTGCCTGTCCCTCTTTTCGCGTATTTCTCGAACCACCGAAAACAGCCTCAACCGCGCAATGCCGCTTGGCCTGCAACAGTTTGTGAATTGTGAATTACAAATCACGAATATCAAAAAGCCTTGCCCCGACGGCTTGTGACGAGGAAGCCAAAGGCCTGGCCGCCCGAGGAGGGCGAAGACGCAAGCCGCAAAGGTTCCTTGCTCATAATACAAACGTTACCCGATTCGTGCTGCCGATCTCAAGAATGCACTACTTGGCAGGCGCTGCGGATTTCTAATTGTCCTTCCGCCACTCGGCAAATATCGCATTCACATCTTTGCGATCGAAGGCATCCGGGGCGAATTCTTCTCCAAGCCATTCCACCATCTCGTCATGCTGTTCGTGCTTCGGGTCAGCGATGGTATCAAGCAGTGTGTAATATCCCCAAACGCCGCCGCAATCCTCCGGTGGACAGGCCTTCTTGCCCGCCAGGCAAACGGGATACTCAACGCCGGCATCGGGCTCAACGATCTTCTGCACCTCGATGACGTGCCGCCAGCCGTCACCGAAATCGTACTCATAGATCAACTTGCTCTTAACCTTCGGACAGACCTTGCCGAGTGTAATGGCGTCTTCATCTTCGCCGTCCATATCGGTGGGATCGCCCCACGGTGTCACCTTCGTAACAAAACGCCGCTCGCCACCCACCCGGGCCAGGAAGTCGGCATCCGCCGAACCAGCCCGAAACCGCCTGGCCATCTCCTGAGCGCTGGGCTTACTCTTCTTATCACTCAGGATGAACTGGTGCAGATGGCCGTCCATCCAGCCCATCGCAATCTGGATCACGTCGTGCAGTTCACCCAGCGTAATTTCCGACCTCACCGCCAGCCGACGCCATATGGGGGGCTTGGTGCCTCTCAGCGTGATGCGAATATGGTATATGCGATTCTTACTCATCCTCTATTCTCCTGTATTCTCCCATATATTAGCCAGCCATGGCGAAATTGCAATCGAAACCACGGCGACCCACGATACGGCCGCGTGCTAGACTCCACATAAGACAAGAATCACGCCAATGACCCAACCGAGGAAGAGCAAGATAGCAGTCCACGCCACAACATTCGTAACGCGAAGACGGAGTTTCCCCAAGACATCTCGTCGAAACAACTCATCGATTGGAACAAATGAGGGGTCACAGTATCTGAGTTCCTCGCTCATGAGGCCAATGTAGCGGGTAGCTTCCAGTGCGCAAAAGCACCACATAAAATCCACCGCTATCACGATGGCTGCGGCAACGATCTTCGAACTTGCAGGCAGAAACTCCTGCCCTATGGCCACTGCGACAAGTGCATTAAACGTAAAAATAAGCATAGATCGCTGAATGATCAGACCATCCTCATACGCAATCCTCTTGCGGAAAGCTTCAGCATCAGCTGCAGAAGTGCATCTATGTTCGCTATTTGGCATACCATTCCCTTTATGAGAGGAGAACATCCTTCATAACCCGTGATTGTAGGCCTGATAGGATCATGGATCAATAGGCTCTGCGGCCGCGCTGCCACCCGCCACAGGCAGATTGAGCGAAAATTGTGGGGTGGCATTATGTATCGCCCCGTCGGGGCTTATTCGCATTTTGCACGCCTTGTCCGGAGACTCACGCCTCCGTCTAAGTTCTCACCGACCCTTCGGGCCGGCCGCCACGCACACATTCTGACCAAACATCCCGGCCGCCAATCGCACCTTTGAATTCAATCATCCGGGCCGGCAGGGATGCGTTTTGTCGAAGCAAACAATCCGCACCCGTTTTCAGAGGCGGGTGGCATGGCGACACACAGCCGTATCGTGGGTCGCCATGGCGTCAGTCGCGTTCAAAGATCATGGCGGCCCCTGTCCCGATGTACATCGGGATCGCCATGATAATATGAAGAGAAGGCATCCTTTGTTACGAGAATATAGTTGGTAAAACAAAACTCTCGTGAACAGTAAGGAGCCTTCTCATGGTAACGAAGTATATTGGCGGTGACGTTCACGTCGCAACTACTGATTTGGCTGTCGAGCGGAATTCGAGGATTGTTGCCCGGTATAGTGTGCCGACTACTATCCCCTCGTTGCGGGCCGTGCTGTCGCAGATTGCCCACCCAAAGGTACTGGTTATCGAAGAAGGCTGTATGTCGGGATGGCTGTATCGCAACCTTCGTGAGAATGTGGATCAGATGATTGTCTGTGATCCACGGCGGAATCTTTACATTGCGCAGGATGGCGCTGAGAACTTGCCGCCCCAACACCCCGATGCTATGAGTCTACCGAGGCGGCCCCATCTATTGCGAATTGTAACGTGTTCGAATATAGCCGCTTGGGAAGGGGGGTGCAAGCTTACAGGCAGAGAAATACCCTGCAAATTCGTGGCAAAACCCCAGCAGAACGATAGGGATCCGTCTTCGCCTGCGGCTTCTTCGTGACAAGACGGCCGGGTGTGACGGCAGGGCGGACACGCATAAACGACCGGGCGGACCCTCCTTCGGCGGGCAGGCCCTACATTTGGCGCGGCCACGGCCAGCGCGCTGTCATATATCTACATACTGACCACTGATGGG
>CBDUQP010000227.1:0-3316 GCA_965369385.1 uncultured Phycisphaerales bacterium | reverse complement strand
AGCTCTGTCCCTATCCAGTGGCTCACGCAACTCGTTGGCTTTGCCCCGGCGACTTTTGGCGAGTTTTTCTATGGGCGCATTGAGAAATGGGCGCCGGGCGGGATTGCGGGGATCAACTGCGAGTTCGATCCTGCCGACAAGACGCATTTTCTAAATAGAGGCATGGAGCTTGATTTCGCCATGACTGTGGGTGGCGGGCGGATTCTGGACTTCGGTCCGGGCGACGGCTGGCCTGCTCTGCGTATTGCTCCGATGGTTAAAGAAGTCGTGGGTGTCGATGCGAGCGTTCAACGCGTAGAAACCTGCAAACGCAACGCCCAGCAGGCGTGTGTTCAAAATGCTGAATTTGTTCTGGTAACTCCGGGCCAGCCACTACCATTTAACGATGATAGCTTCGACGGCGTGGTCGCTTCATGGTCACTGGAGGAAACGCCTGATCTTGAGACCACGCTGAAAGAGCTCCTACGCGTTATGCGTCCGGGGGCAAAGATGCGGTTCGAGCCGGTTCCACTTTCGTTCATCAAAGCAGACGAAACCTCGATGTACGTTGGTGACGCGGTTGGGGGAAGAACAATCGTCATGGCGTGCCGCGCAAACACGCAACAGCAGAAGATTCATTGCCACGGACTCTATCTCGATCTGCCACAAAAAGACTTTCGTGCGATGTTTGCCCGTCGCGGCAGCGAAGTTGCGTACGAAGCGATCACTGATGAACTGCTGGCAGAACTCCGTTCGCATATCATAGATGCCGGCAAGTGGGACACCCGGAATCCGGACGTTAGTTCATGGTTGCGATGGTTGCCACAGCTCGGTTTTAGGCATGTGGAGGCAACTTACGGTGGTGGGTGGGCAGCAGGGCGTTATTTTGAAGATGTCATGGAGAGTCCCGAAATCGCCCGTCCTAGCACCCAAGCCGAGGCCGACGCAATACTCCGCCCACTCGTAACGGACGTCATCACTCGCCAGGCCCCAGGCAATCTCGACACCCCAATCACAGCCGTGAAGTAGCGACAGAACAAGACCGCCAAACCTGTCACGCATCTCTTCACGCAAACCACATCATTGACTAACCCGGCCGCAAGGGGGAGAATCACGTGTGGCTTGTGATCCCGCTTTGACGAAATTGCGATCAGTCAACTATATGGGGCAACTAACCAGGGAAATCGCTATGGAAACTCGAATCGGTCAGGGATTTTGCGAGAACCGCAAGATTGCGTGGATTGCGGTCTGTGTTTCCGTGCTGGCGATATGTGGGGACATATATCTTGTCACCACCCAAGGCGGTTTCGCCAACGACCGAATTGTACTTGCGTTCGCAGCCGTTTTCGTGCTGGCATTGCTCGTGCGGGGGCGGGAGACAATGTCTTCGTTTGGTTTCACCTGGCGGCTTGCGCCGAGCTATCGATACTGGGGAAAGGCGACACTCCTTATCGGAGCGGCCGTGGGGGCGTTCTGTCTCATCATCGGCGTGGTGCTTGTGTTCACCTGGAATGATTTGCCCAGTTACCTGCCCAGCACTTCACCAAAGCACGTCGGCAATCACCTGTGGCACGCATGCGTCCTGGCGCCAATCATCGAGGAACCACCATACCGACTCCTCCTGTGCGTCCCGCTCGTCGCAGCCGCCGGCCCGCGCGTCGCGATTTTTATATCAGGGGCGGTATTCGGTGCGTTGCACTTCATATACGGCAACCCGGGCCCGGACAACTTCATCGCGGGCTACTTCCTGGCATGGGCCTATCTCAAGAGCGGTTCATTCCTGATGCCAGTTATGCTCCACGCACTAGGCAACGCAATCGCAGTAGGTTCGCAGGTCTTGTACTGGTACGCAACGACGGCGTAGTCGCTGCTGTAATTGCTGTCGTAAAACCCCGGCCCTACTCCGCTCAGCAAGCTACGAAGGGCAGGCCGGATTGGTCTGTTCTTGCAGGTTGCGGACGGATGTTTGGATTGCTTTGGCGTGCATTGTCTGGAAAGTTTGCAGCAGGTCAATGTCCGTCTGGTCGGTTATGCAGGGCTTCTCCGGGCCGGACGGGTCGGCCTCCAGATCGAACGCGGGGATATTGAACTCCTGATAAAGCCATGCCGGAAGAGACCCTGCCGACGTGCCAAAATGCAGCCAGGGCGTGTTCAGTCTCTCTTCATCGTAGAGACCGGCTGCGTAGCTTCCGCCCAGATCGCGACATGCATTTGCATAAGCCTCGTCCTTTTCACCCGCACGGGCGGCCAGCATCGGCAGTCCGCATATGCTCGCAAGCGCGTGGAATGAAAACACCACGTCAGGGCGGTTCTGCTCGAAAACACGCATTACCGCCTGCGTCTCGGGCGCGCTGGCGGGCGACGGGCCGCGATATGTGCCCGAATCAGAGTCAGAAGAATCCAGGCCGTAACCGTAATCTGTGCTATCCCAGGCAGCAGGGAAGTTCCGGTTCAGGTCCACTCCCTGGGAGTTGGTCCTTAAGTACCATGGCGTGCCGCGGGTCGCCTTCTCCCGCTCGTCGATATTCACAGACGGGATCGCCACAATCCTGCAACCGTCCAGCAGTTCGGGACAATCGCGAAGCAGCGATTCGATCCCGGCGACGATCAGTTCGGGCCCGGCTTCGCTTGCATGAATCGTGCCTACGAGTCCCAGTGTTCGCGGCCCGCGGCCGAGTTCGATGCAGGGGATGTTGCGTCCCATGGCGGTTTGCCCGCACGTCCATAGCTTGCAGGTTACGTTTGAATCCTTTGCGATCTCGGCGACGCTGTCAAGCTGTGCGTCCAGTTCGTCGGCAGTCCACCAAATGCGAGGGTCTCGCACTCGCACGGGGATAGGTCCTGTCTTGCCGGAAGTACTGGTCTGCACAAAGTAGCTGTAGGTTCGCCCGATCTGCACGCCGGCGTCCGTATATGAGAACTTGCGGTCATTGTTTGCGGGGAGCGGGCCCTGGAATATCATCTCGGCATCATCGCCGTCGTCGCTGGTGTTGACGAAAAACTCGCCATAATCTTCGCCGAAGTGGAAGTCGGGCTCTTCGCGGCGGAAGATGGTGAATGTCGAGAACTCATCTGCTGATTCTGCATTGAAATAGGGCGTGCCCTTGTACCAAGTGAGCGTAACCTTGGCGTCATGGGTCTTGGCGTTGAGAAGCGTGATAGTTTTTCGCATTACAGTTTTTGTCCTCTTCTCGCCTCGAAATCACGAGGCGTCGTGGTTTCGCACGCATCGCAGATGGCCGGTGCGTATTCGGCGAACGTGTTCTTCCTTCACCTGAGACCTGAACGTGGCAATACTCTCAAGCCGTCAACGCGAGTTGCGCAATTTAAACCGTCC
>CBDUQP010000226.1:0-3480 GCA_965369385.1 uncultured Phycisphaerales bacterium | reverse complement strand
CAGCCTCAGAGGTCGAGTCCCTTGTGACTCGTTGGCCTCGTACCACTTCCGGATCTGGTAGGGAGATAGGCTCGTCTCGCCAAATTCAGTATAACTGCAAGACGTCAACCACTCTCGGCCGATCATCCATCTATTGGATAGCCCAGCTATCACACCAAATTGATCCTGACAGATAGGGTACTGAGCCAGTCGCAAAGGATGGCAACTGTACAGCCTCGCAATGGAACAAACATGACCGGCCACCAAGAGCAATAGAATGACAATCACGGTTGCGACTGAAGACCGACCTTTCCTCACCAGCAAAGCCAGTCTCACAACACCAATCGCCATCAGAATCTGTAGAGGACCCACCGCAGGGATTATCTGTCTGTACTGCTCAAGGCTGCCCCGAGCCCACTCTTCTACGAATACGCCTGCGATCAGGAGCTGAAGAAATGTCGACAGGAGAATCCAAATTCGCGCCAGACGGAACACGCGGCCGCACGGGATGCCCATCCGTCGCAGCAGCGAGTCCGAAGGCCCGCACAGGAGCGTCACCAAGCCTATGAGAAGCAATATGGGGGGGGCAACCCTTAGGATATAATCCCCAGGCCAAGGCTTCAGGGCCTTTGGCGTCGAAGACCCGAAGATGTCAAGATCGCTCCCCGCAGCGTTAAACGATATTACATGCTCGATGGCTCGGACGCTGTTGGTCGCCCGCCACAAGGCCCTTTGCCATGCCTGTTTCTGGCCATAGTGCTCCACCTTCGCCGGCAGATTTCGCAGGCCGTATCCCAGCATCGCTATCACGACAAGAACTAGGGCGACCTTACATGTCTTCCTGACTTGTGG
The DNA here is from genome assembly GCA_965369385.1 of uncultured Phycisphaerales bacterium. Lineage (GTDB taxonomy): Bacteria > Planctomycetota > Phycisphaerae > SM23-33 > SM23-33 > CBDUQP01. The sequence continues at coordinate 2,649 of CBDUQP010000226.1, read as the reverse complement.
CGTAAGGAGAGGCCATCGGTAGATCAGCACGACAAGGGGGGCGATCAACAACAACGTCAGGCTGGACAGATGCAGGGATAGTGATGCCAGGCACAGCAGGACCGCGCCAATGATATTCCGGATGGTGGGTTGTGCAGCCACACGTAACAGTACAAGGTGGAACAGCATAACGGGCAACAGCGACATGAAGGAGTGAATTCCCACATTGCCATAGAACACTCGACCATACGATATGGCATGAACTGTGCAGGCTATCCACGCGATAGTGGAGCCACATACTCGCCGCACCAAGTACCACAGCGGGATCACCGACAGGAATATCAGGGCCGCAACCACGCCGTACAGCCACGCAGTGTTTGAGGAGATGATGTAGAATGGAGCAAGAATGAGGAAGAACAGGCCGCCGAAGGTTTGCCCAAACAGGGGTGCCCTATGGCCCTCGATCAGCGGACGCCAATCGCCGTCAACAAGTCGGGCAAGCTTGTCAAAATCACGGTCAACGTCCGGCCCATACCCCATGCATGGCCCGATCAGCGATACGACCAGTGCCAAGGCGAGTACAGATAGGCATACCCACCTCAAAAATGGCATTGTCCACAAGACGGAGAATCCATGTGCGTCTTGCGTCGGTTCAGCTGGCCGCTTGTTTGATTTCATAGCTTGACGTGCTCAACGAATGTCGGACACTGGAAGCGTAGGCTTATGCCGCCTGGTTTACTTTCGACTCAGTTGCCCCTACAGCCACATATCTCTGCCGCAGGCGAAGCACGGGTACGGACCTCTGGATTGGTTCATTCGATATCGCCACAGACACAGCGAAGGAGAATGAACTCGCCAACCACGCACACGTGTGCCCCAGGAAGATGACCACACAAATCACTCACCTCTAGCGATCAGACACCTTCTAGTGACTCCCCAAGAGTGTGACCGGCGTGCGCTTTGCAGTGCCTTCCTTCCGATCCCACTGAACGGATGATGACGTAGCCCTCGGTAGATGCATCGGAAGACAACGACCGGTACGCAGAACAGGTTAGCGTGACTCTTGTGCCACCGCATGTTTCTCCGCCTCTTTCTTCAGGCGGCGTTCCAAAATCCGCTTCACGGTATCGGCAACATGCTCAACGGAGATCTTCCGCATGCATCGATTGTCGCGGCAGAAAGATAGCCGGTTATTGAAGGCATTCACACAGGGGCTGCAAGCCAATCCTGCCCAGAGGAGGTGACTTTGGGGACTTTGGGATCCAAAAACAACTGGCGTCTCAGGTCCAAAGAGGGTGACAACATCAATGGGGGTCAGAGTGGCAAAGTGGGCGGGGCCACTGTCGTTCGTCACCAGCGTCTCTGCCAGTGTGTAGAGAACCATGAGTTGCCGAAGTGAAGTTCTTCCTGCCAGCGAAACGCAACGAGCTGAGCCGACTTGACGAACCAGCGGTTCAACGGCTTCGGCTTCGGAAGGGCCTCCGGTAAAGGCAATGTTAATAGAGGGGAAATCGCGTAGAAGCCACTGGGCGAGTTCCACGTATCGACAAGACTCCCAACGCCGCAATGGGAGCAAGTCGCTTGCATTTGCGTTGAGCAAAACCCAAGGGCCATCGCTTCCGAGGGTGGCTCTCATCTGAGCGCACTCCTCGGCGTGCGGCGTAAAACGAGGCAACGCATGCTCAATGGGGGGAGGGGGGAATGGCAGCGTAGGCAATTCCCGATAGTCCAGCTCAAGTGATTGCACGAGCATGTCGAATACTTGCGACACATGCAGAAACGGGTTGCACGAGAGTCGATGCGTCATCAAGTTGCCCCGCCATGGTCCCTCCGTGCTGAAGCTGTGGAGGCCCGCACGCCGGGCAGCCCCACTCAGGTATGCCATAATCGCAGATGAACGAGCAAAGAACTCCATGTCAACTGCCGAGTCGATCCGCTCTTGACGAAGGCGACGCAATGCTCCAACGATACCACGTATCATCGCGACAATTCCCGTGGTCGGGATCGTCACGATGTTCTCCGGAGGCAACGCCTCCATGGCATCCAAGATGAACCTATTCTCTTCAAAGACCAGAAAGAACACGTTCTGGCGGCCGACCATTCGGATTGCCCGCTGAATCGCTGGCCAAGCCAACACCGTTGCGCCCTGCTCCGCAAGTTTGATGATGAGGATACGATGCGGCCTATTTGTGGTCCTCTCCCGAAGGCTCTTCCGAACCATGGTCAGAACCGCGCAACCAAGCACGCCGAGAAAGCGGTCAACTAGTCGTTGGGTGGAGACGTTCACCGAGTAGCTCCCTGAACAATGCCCTCGCTCGCATCTTTCAAAGGGCGTGATCGCGAGGGACCGTCACCGTGACACGTCGACGAGGCTAGCAGACAAACGACCATGCCTTCACCACGAAACCTGGGAGAATCGGAAGGGGCCATACACAGATGGGCATGCGGCATGGCCGAGTGTCCCTCTTGTCACAGTAGACATCCACGTAGTCAAAAAGCACAATCCTTGGAGTTATCTATGCTCTGCACAATGAACGATAGCGATAGTATTGCGAATGAGAGTGCCGAGTTCGTCGATCCGAAGCACCCAACCGAGGCAAACGTAGGCGGCAAATCCGGCGAGCGTACCACACACACACACGAGCAAGGGAGCACCAAGGCTGCTGGCTC
>CBDUQP010000225.1:0-3603 GCA_965369385.1 uncultured Phycisphaerales bacterium | reverse complement strand
TGTAAGGTGTTACAGGAAATACAGCTATGCCACGTAGGGATGACCTGCAGACAATAATGCTGATTGGATCCGGACCGATTGTTATCGGCCAGGGTTGCGAGTTTGACTATTCCGGAACGCAGGCTTGTAAGGCCTTACGGGAAGAGGGTTACCGTATTGTTCTGGTAAACTCGAATCCGGCTACGATTATGACCGATCCGGAGTTCGCTGATCGCACGTACATCGAGCCGATCACACTCGAAGCCATTTCCAAGATTATCGCCAAGGAACGCCCCGATGCGCTGCTTCCGACTCTTGGCGGGCAAACAGCACTTAACGTTGCTGTTGAGCTTGCCGACAGTGGCATCCTTGAGAAGTATAACGTTGAGATGATTGGCGCTACGCGCGACGTCATCCACAAGGCCGAGGATCGCACTGAGTTCAAGAACACTTGCCTTGAGATAGGCTTGGATGTTCCCGAGAGCGGTGTTGCGCATACCATGGAGCAGGCATGGCAAATTGTCGACGAGATCGGTCTGCCTCTGTGTATTCGTCCTGCCTATACGCTTGGTGGAACGGGCGGAGGATTTGCCTTCAATCGTCAGGAGTTCGAAGAAATCTGCACTCGCGGCCTGGATTACTCACCCATCAGCGAAATCCTGATCGAGCAGTCAGTCCTCGGCTGGAAGGAATACGAGCTGGAGGTAATGCGTGACAAGGCCGACAATGTGGTCATCGTTTGCGCCATCGAGAATATTGATGCGATGGGTGTTCACACCGGCGATTCGATCACGGTCGCGCCTGCCCAGACGCTGACGGACAAGGAATACCAGCTCATGCGTGATGCGTCGCTTGCGATTATTCGCGCTATCGGCGTGGAAACCGGCGGATCGAACATCCAGTTCGCGATCGATCCTGAAACCGGGCGCATGATTGTTGTGGAAATGAACCCGCGTGTAAGCCGAAGTTCCGCACTTGCTTCAAAGGCTACCGGCTTCCCCATCGCCAAGATCGCAGCCAAGCTCGCCGTAGGGTACACGCTCGATGAACTCTGCAACGATATCACTCGCGAGACGCCAGCCTGCTTCGAGCCGACTATCGATTACTGCGTCACGAAAATTCCCCGCTGGACCTTCGAGAAATTTCCCGAAGCCGACGAGACTCTCACCACGCAGATGAAGAGCGTTGGCGAGGGGATGAGTATCGGCAGAACGTTCCGCGAATCGCTCCAGAAGGGCATCCGCTCGATGGAGGTCAAGCGGTTTGGTTTTGGTCTGGACGGTAATGATAAGTGGCTCAAGAGCGAGCGAGGCGAAGTTGCGGATGATCGCAAACGTACCAAGGGCGAAGAAGATACGGATTATCCCATTGAGAAGGATAAGCTGCGCCGCAAGCTGGCGATCCCAAGCCAGGGGCGTTTGTACTACGTGAGATATGCGTTCAAGATGGGCTGGTCGGTGGATGATGTTTTCGATCAGACCATGATCGACAGGTGGTTCCTTACGCAGCTGAAGGCACTGGTGGATTTCGAAGGCGAGTTGGTTGCCGCCGGAAGCCTGGATACCGTAAGCGACGATTTGCTACGCCAGGCCAAGAAGTACGGATATAGCGATATTCAGCTTGCTACCGTTTGGCATGCAACGGAGCTGGCGGTGCGGAATGATCGAAAGCAACGCGGAATCACGCCGGTTTACAAGCTCGTAGACACGTGCGCAGCCGAGTTCGAAGCCTACACTCCTTACTACTATTCCAGCTACGAAACGCCCGTGAAACAGTTGACTGCCGATGGTGTGACGGAATATGTGGATGACGAGATTCGCGTCTCGGACAAGAAGAAGGTAGTGATCCTTGGCGGCGGGCCTAACAGGATCGGACAGGGAATCGAGTTCGACTACTGCTGCGTTCATGCTGCATTCGCAGCCAAGGAACTTGGGTACGAGTCGGTTATGGTGAATTCCAACCCCGAGACCGTATCCACCGACTATGACACATCGGATATGCTTTTCTTCGAGCCGCTCACGCACGAAGACGTGCTGAATATCTGTGAGACGCTGAACGGTGTGCCGCTGGGCCAGCCGGGCAATCTGCACGGCGTTATCGTGCAATTTGGCGGCCAGACTCCGCTGAACCTGGCACGGGGCCTTGAAGAAGCCGGCGTGCCCATCATCGGCACGAGTCCTGAGTCGATCGACCTTGCCGAAGACCGCGAGCGTTTCGGTGAGATACTTGACGAACTGAAGCTCGAGTGCCCCCCAAGTGGTACTGCGTTTACGGTTGAGCAGGCTCGGGAGATCGCCAATAGAGTTGGCTATTCGGTGCTCGTGCGTCCGAGTTATGTTCTCGGCGGCAGGGCGATGGAGATCGTTTCCGATCAGGAGCAGTTGGATATCTATATGTCGCGTGCGGTTGACGCATCAACCGTGGGCAGGGATCATCCGATCCTCGTCGACAAGTTCCTGGCTAATGCGACGGAAGTTGACGTTGATTGCCTGTCGGACTTTGGCCCGGGGCCTGACGGTAAGGTTCTGCCTAATGCCAGGTCGGTGGTCTGCGGCGTGATGGAGCATATCGAAGAAGCCGGAATCCACTCGGGCGACTCGGCCTGTGCGCTTCCGCCGTATTCGCTGACCGATGACGTGATAGTCGACATTAAACGCCAGACCCACGCACTGGCCGAGCGCCTAGGAGTTCGCGGGCTGATGAACATTCAGTTCGCAGTGAAGGATTCCAAGGTCTATATTCTTGAGGTCAATCCGCGTGCGTCGCGAACGATTCCGTTCGTGTCGAAGGCAACTGGCGTGCCCTGGGCGAAGCTGGCGGCCAAGGTGATGACTGGTATGTCGCTGGACGAGCTGGATGTGCAGGAAGCTCCGATCCCGAAGCATACTTCGGTGAAAGAAAGCGTGTTCCCGTTCACGAAGTTCCCGGGCGTTGACGTGATTCTGGGCCCGGAAATGCGTTCTACCGGCGAGGTAATGGGCATTGATATGAGTTTCCAGAAAGCCTTTGCCAAGAGCCAGATGGCTGCGGGCATGACACTGCCCATGGCGGGCAAGGTGTTCATATCGGTGGCTGAAGCCGATAAGCCCCACGTCGTGGAGATTGGAAGGGAACTTGCGGATATAGGCTTTGAACTCATTGCCACCGGAGGCACGGCCAAGGTGCTGGCAGCCGAAAATATCCCTGTTCGCAAAGTTCCCAAGATGGCCGAAGGACGCCCCCATATTGGTGACCTGATAACCAATGGTGATGTGGATTTGATTATCAACACTCCCACGCGTCGCGGGCCGACCACCGACGAGGGCAAGATTCGCGCGATGGCTACGCTGCACATGGTTCCGCTGATTACGACGATCACCGCGGGGCGTGCGGCAGCCGGCGCTATCACAGCCCTGCACGCCGCAGCGGCTGATGGTGACGATCCGGCGTTGGCATGGACGGTTAAGCCGTTGCAGGATTACTTTCCCGGCGCTATCGACAAGTAGCTGGTGCAAGCGGAGTTCTGCGGACAGGAGATTCACGAGCCTTGCCAGGCGGATCGGTTGGGCGGTGTGCGAGATATTTCTCTAGCGGTAGATAACGTGAGTTGTCATCAATTCTTCTGGCAGCTTCCGTCGCCGCCTG
>CBDUQP010000224.1:0-3688 GCA_965369385.1 uncultured Phycisphaerales bacterium | reverse complement strand
TAGCGATCCGCGCCATGACCCCGAACCACCGCCACCGCCGACATGCGTCAAGCGGGAGATGGAATTAAGTATGGTGTCCCCGGAACCGTGAACCGTAACCCCTTTCGCCCCCCCTGACCCCTTTCGCCCACCTTCTCGCCATGACCCCTTTCGCCAGCCGTCTCGCTGCATCTAAGGAACTGGATTTGCCGCTCTCGCGGAAGCTTCAATCCTGCGTATTGACTTGCCACAGGCTGTTCGTACAACAACATTGTCATCTTCAAGCCCTTTGCGAAGCGCAGGAATCGCTTGTGAGGCTTTCGCCCCAATTTCGCCGAGCGATTGAGCACAGGCAATCTGAACTGCCGAGTGCTCATGACCCAAGCCATGGATAAGCTTGGGTATGACGCTGTCATCAATCCTCCCGTAGCTGGCCAAAGCCCTTGCCGCAGCAGCTTGCACCATATAATCGGAATCCGACAAGCACTTGACGATGGCTGGCACCGCAGCGTTCCCTCTAGGCGATCCCACCTTGCCAAGAACCTGGAGAATCCGTTGCCGAAGATGCTTGCCTGGAGCCCCCAGTGCATTGGCCAGTACCGCGACTCCTTCGACTGTTTCAGGCTCCATGGTAATCAGAGAATCCAGGATATTCATGCGTACATCTGCAACAGGGATATCACGACGTAACAAGGATTGTCGCAACATGCTCAAGAGGTGCGCTTCCGCCAATGGGACGTCAGCCAAGAGAACCGCAACGGACCGACGGGTCCTCCGCTCGGGATCGACCAGGTATTCCATCAGAATCTCAACGATCTCTTGCCGGCCCACGCCAATCCGTTGACATGCGTTGAAGGCACGCCAGCGGATTTCTCTGTCTTCGCCACCTAGGCATGCGCGAAGAGTGTCGAAGGCTTGTTCGGCAACCTTGGAATCGCTCTTCACAAGGGCTGGCATCACAGCCAGTCGCACACTGTGGTCATCATGGTTGAGCAAATCGGCCAGCGAGACCAGAACCCTCTCACTCGTCTTCGCCATGGGCTCCAGAGCAACGATAGCCCTGTCACGTATCCGCTTGTCTGGATCTCGGAGCGCCACAAGGAGCGCATCAACTGCAGTGGTAGCATGCAATGCAGTTCTTCCAAGGGCTTCCACAGCCGTTGCCCGTGTCAACACATCTCGATCCTCACCAACGCTCTCGGTCAGAACCGGCACCGACTCAGGCGCGGCGGGGTCCACGAAAGCCAACGCGCGTGCCGCCCAATGCCGAACAGACGGCTTCTCATTGCCTAGCTTCATCTTCAGAACTGGAGCCGCTTCGCTCGCCGATGGCCCAATGCTAACAAGCACCTGAGACATCAAAGCAACCACATCCTGGCTATCGTCATCAAATGCCTCAATGACAGCAGGAACCGCGTCAGCCCCCATCTCCACAAGGGCTTCGAAAATCGCCTCGACGACACGATCTCTTGGATCCGCATTACGAGACTTGCACACCTCGACAAGCACTGTTGCCTCGACCGTGCCCCTCACTCCAACGGACCTCAGCGTTTGCGCCGCCATTCGGCGTTGCCTGAAAGGTCCCTCTTGAACCAATCTGAGCAACTCAGGAACGGCGTCACGACCTTCGGGGCCCATTTCGTGAAACGCATACATTGCCCAGTACACTCTATCACTGTTGTCGTCTCGAATTACTTCCAGCAACGGGCGAACAGCATCGGCCCCGATCCTTCCCACTGCGGTAGCGTATGCGCTCCACCATTGGGAGTCACCCTTCCCAAACAAGCGGATAAGAGCCGGAATCGCCTCTTTGGCAGGAGGACCAATCTCACCCAAAGCGGTAGCCACGGCCCCCGCGACCCTGTCGTCATCGTCCTCCAAAGCCGCTATCAGCGGAGCGACGGCTCCCTTCGCATCTGGTCCCATCTTCCCGAGTATCTCAGCCGCCTCCACACGTGTTGCGGCGTCCGATGAATGCAGCAATTCGACAAAACCCTCAATCGATGAGGGAATCGCCACACCAATACTGCCATCAGCCGCTAAACACAGGCACACAAAAACACACGCGAACGCTGCATTCTGACGACGCAAGAACCGTAGCATGAATAGTCTCCACATCACCTAGCCTTGTTGTGAACCACAAACCTAGCCTCTCCGACAGTATACGTATGCGTGCCACCTACTTCAATATTGTACACGCGCAGAGACTGTAGTTCGGTCGTCAGACCATCGACCCGAATCAAACCATCCGCTAGGCTCACTAGTTCATCACCACGACGAAGATCGGACGCAGCTACCCATCTTCGGTATCCTGTCATCGCAGTCATAATGGACACATCTCTGGGCCAAGGCCTGTTGGCCAAGTCACTTCCTCTGGCAACCAGGAAAGGATGGTTCTCTGTACAGGCTATCAGCTCACCGTTGGCCTCTACGGTTACTACTGGCCCGGTAATCTCACGAACGAACTTGCTCTTCACAGGCTGCCATGCCCACGCACTACTAGGCGAGTCAAATGTAAGCACTTGCTCACCACAACCAATCTCAGCTATCGCTTTCGGCCCGTCTTCGGTCAGTACAATGGTGTCGCCCGAGAAGCATGCATCATTTCTCAGCGTGTGCCCTTCATATAGACCATCAAGCCGACCAAACCCAATCCAGTCATCCATGGCAGTCACGTTCAACTCTGCCATTCTCGGGTCCGAGGACAGCCTGTTGTCGCGGGCCACTGGCACATCACGAACAAGAACATTCTCCACATGTTGGGGCAACATGTAGTCACCGTGGGCGGTCTCCTCATGGGTAACGGTGTACTCCGCCTTCGGATTATCCCACGTGAACCGTAACCAGTAATCGAATTGTCGATTCGTGATACCGTCTCTTCCATCTACCAACCCATATGTGCCCAGATACTGCGTCTCGCCATTCGCAAGTTCTTCGTACCATGAAAGCTTCGTGCCCGTCGATCCAATACCTCCCGTCCAACCAGCAGCCCCATCATCCGGTGACCAGTAGTTGTATGTATGCCCAATATCCGGCATAACCTCAGCCAAGTCATTACCCATTATGTAGTTCCGAGCATGTGCCCCACCATTCCAGATGTCCAAGGGCGAGCCCATCAGAACGAATGCATCTAATGCGACATTTCCGTTGTCCATCTGTAATGCGTTCATGGTGAGAAGCGTTCCTTGACTGTGCGCCACAACGGAGATTGGCTCGGAACTACCAACTTCATCGCGGATTTGAATGGCCGTGTGGAGTACGTTTCCCAACCTTGCAGAATCAGCTTGCATGTACGAGCGATCGGGATCGGTACGGATGTCTGCCACATTATCAGTTGCGTAGTATGGAGACCCACCTTGTTTCCATGGCTGCAATCCTGCAGATCCCCGAAACTCATACGGAAGCACACTGCCATCGTGCGGGTCATAAAGATGACTCGGTGTGAAGTTGCTATTTAGAAGAGCAGCTCCCATCGCCTCACTGTACTGCTTGTTGCCCCAACAGAAGAATATGATCTCTTGTTCAGGCATATTGTTCTCGGCCCAGTATCTGCGAAGTCCAGTAGCGGTATCCTCATACCATTCAGCCGTTGTATTAACACCATGCACTAAGACAACAACCGTCCCGCTTGGGTCAATGTACGCCATGGGGTTGTTCATCACGTAGGCGTAGAGGTTCATGCCGTCGACGTAGCCGGCGGGGTCGCGTT
>CBDUQP010000223.1:0-3701 GCA_965369385.1 uncultured Phycisphaerales bacterium | reverse complement strand
CGCTTCACCAATGAATACTCCGCGATTCTTCCACGAGAACACGCCGTTGGACTTCGGCAAGGAAGCGTACACATCCGGTAGCTGGACCGGCATGAACGCCCTGGCGTCCGCCTATAAAGCACATGGTATGCCGGAGAAGGCTCTGAAGATATACTGCGAAATAGCAGTGCGATATGTGAACTCTTCAGAGGATCCGATAGTGTTCATGATTCGGGACAACCGCCCTGAATCCGAGGTAGTTGACATGGCCGAAAAAATCGTCGCCTGCCACCCGGACCTGCAGAGTACCTCAGCCAATGCGATAATGTATGGAGTAATGCAACAGGACGCGTCGGTTGCATTGCTCACTTCTCTGCTCGAAGGCCCATGCAAGAGTTTGCAGAAAGAACGGAAACAGGTGTACCTGCTGATAGGGCTGGTGGGTGATCGTCGCTTCGAGAAGGCAGTTGCCAGCGAAAGCTCCATTGCAGGTCTTCCCAGAAGAACCCAGATTGCGTCACTGCTGGCCAGGCATGCCGCACTGCTGCTGTCTGAGGCAAAAGGTGACCCCCGCCAACCGCTGGCGAAGATTAACAAGCTGTACTATCCGCCGAGACTGGCAACTGCCTACCTGATGGGAAAACTGTCGGCGGCCGACCTGGAGGCGAGATACAGCAAGAGCAAGAACAAGACCTACATGCACTGGGCACTGGGAATCACCGCTGAGAAGGCGGGCGACACTGCCATCGCGATGAAGCACTATGAGAACGTCGTCAAGAATGGCAACAACCTCTGGCTTTCGAGCATATGCAAAAAATGGCTCACACGGATGAAGGCGAACAAGAAGAGCACACCTGCCACAACCCCCACCCCCACCAGTGCGCCCGCTATGGGGACATCTGAGAAGCGAGTTCTGAGTAATTAGAACCTGGCGAACTCACTGACCCATGGTAGTACGCTCGGGGCATTGGGGTGATTCCTGATCAGTTGAGATATCCGAATCTTCCATGTGCATATCCTTGATCTGCTCTACCGACTACCGCAACAGAACACATGCTCCCATATTCGGATCACGCATTCAAGGACCGACAGGCGTACAATCGCCCTCGGAAGAACTACCACTCCAGCACTACTTTCACTGCGCCGGCGGCGCGGTCTTGCATCAGGCGCATGCCTTCGGCGAACTCTGCTGCGGGTAGGCGGTGGGATATCAGGGACTCCAGCATGTGAGGGGCCGCTATCGCTATCTCTACTGCCTGCTCCCATGCCCCAGCGCTGGCGTTGCTGCCGATCAGTGTAATCTCGCGATGCAGCAGATCGTTCCACCGGAAATCGGCTGCGGCTGCGGCGTAATCGCCCAATACCAGCACACGCCCACCCGCTGACACGCTCGCCACCGCGTGACTCATCGCAGCGGCCGATCCGCTTGCCTCTATCACAATATCAAACCCGCCCTCGCAAGCAGGCATGTCACCAGTGTGATAGTTCACGGTGGCACCCACGCCCAGCCGCGCGGCAATCTCAAGGCGATTATCCCGCCCGCCAACAAGCGTCAGATCCTCAAAACCACCCATCGCCAGCATCGCGCCGGAGAGCAAGCCTATCGGACCATCACCCATCACCAACACCGATCCGCCAATATCCATCGAGCCTAAGCGATTCATGCCGCGCACGGTTACCGCAAGCGGTTCGATAAGCGTTGCCGTAGCAGGCGAGAACCCGTCCGGAAGCGGCCGCACGTTTGCAGCTTCGGTGAGGAAGTATTCCGCATACCCCCCGGGATGCTCGAAACCCACCTCGCCGCCGTCAGCCAGAACATTCTCGGCTACGCACAGCGACGAAAGCAGCGTCTCGTCCACCTCAGGGCCCACGCCTTCCACGCGTCCGCACCACTCATGGCCGCAAATTGCGGGCGCAGGCGTGCGGTCCCATCCGGCAATCATCTCCAGATCGGTGGCACATATCCCGACGGCCAGCGTGCGCACGAGCACCTGTCCAGCGCCGGGAGCGGGGATCGGGCATTCCAACATTTTCAGTTCGCCAGGTGCGGTGTTCGTTATGGCTTTCATGTCTATCCTGGATTAATCATCATCATCGTCGTCATCATCGTCGCCGCGCTGACCAGCACCATCATCATCGTCGTCGTCATCGCCATCATCATCGTGCTTCCTGGCCTTGCTCTTACGCTTGCTCTGGCCGCCGTTGCTATCCATGTCAGCAAGCTTATCTCTGTACTTCTCACGTATAATCTGGCGTTCGTCCTCGTACTTTCTTTCCAGATCATCGAGCTTCTTGTTATACTTCGCAGGCTTCCTGGAAGTGTCCGCCTTCGCCTGCAACTCCTTGGCTTTCTTCTTGTACCACTTCTCAAGCCGGGCAAGCTTCTTGTCCCGCTCCGCCTCCAGCACATCAGCCGAAGTCCGCTTCACGCTTTTAGACTCCTTCTTCTTGAGCATGGCGAATCGCTTCTCGTAGCGAGTCACGATCCGACGCCGCGACGTCTTGTAACCCTTCGTTATGCTGGCAAGTCGCTTCTTGTACTTCTCCGGCGTTTTCGACTTCTTAATTAGCCTCTCAAGAGTCGCCTTGTTCTTCTCGTAACGCGTATCGAGCCTCTTCAGCTCACTTTCGCGCTGAGTTTCCAGGCGTTTCTCGAGCGGTGATTTCTCATATCCCGCCGCAATATCGTCGTCATCATCATCGTCATCCCCGTCACCACCCGAAGCTTCTTTGCGGCCTTCCTTCTCCTTGAGCTTCCGAAGCTTCTTGTCATACTTCTTCTCGACTCGCCGGCGATTCTTATCGTAAACCTTCTTCAGCTCCGCCTGACGCCGCTCGTACTTGCTGGCCTTACCGCCCTTGTCTATCTTCTTCTCAAGACGCTCGTACTCTTTGTCATATTCCTTCTCGAGCTTCCTCAACGCCCTTGCACGCTTGGCCTCTAGACGCTTCACTGCCGTCAGCTTGTTCTTCTTGCGAGACTTCTTGCTCTTGGCGGAAGCCTTGGAAGAACCGCCCCCAAGTGCATTCGAACCTCTCGCCGCAGCCCCGGTACCCGATCCCAACACAAACAGCACAATCGCCATCCCAATAACCACACGAGCCCGGATTTTCATGATTCATCTCCTGTAAATGCTGATTCGCTAAGCCGCGGCGGCCGCGCGAAGGTCAGCGATAGCCCATCGTCTACCGCTAAACAGACGTGCAGCTATTATACCCAATCCAAGCACATTACAACACCCCAGCCGCTCGCCACGAACCGGGCATACCTACACCAACGCCTGTCACCAGGGCAGACCTAGCCGCGTGCTAACCGAATTCTCAAAATCGCGGCCTTTTTGAGCCTTTACAATATAGAGGCAGCGTTACAATCCCCCGCCGAAACGAAGCCAGCCGAAGCCGCAGGCGGCTCGGATTCTGCAAATACTTCGGGAAATTTGCTTCCATAGGTGTTGCGTAGACCCAATTTCCATCATTTTGCGTTCTTGCGGAGGCGTAAGTGTTGTCGTTATAAACGAGTGCAACGCAAACGTGCAAGTTGCAGTTTTGGCCAAAACACGCAACAAACGCAACGTTTTTGGTAGTTTGTTGCGTAAATCAGCCAGCGATAATATTTATCGCCAAATTGACGGCACCCTTTCGCCCATCAGTGTTCAGTATGTAGATATGTGACAGCGCGCGGGCCGTGGCCCACCGCATGTAGGGGCGGACCTATGTGTCCG
>CBDUQP010000222.1:0-3727 GCA_965369385.1 uncultured Phycisphaerales bacterium | reverse complement strand
CAGAAGGATTGATGACAACTCACGTTATCTACCGCCAGAGAAATTTATCGCACACTCAGGCTCGGACAAGATGGCCTGAACACACGCAACAACCTCCCAGAAGCCGATGCCTCCAACAAATCAGAAACACAGTGATTGCACCTTGGTCAACCATTCCGCCGCGAGTTACGCCGATTAACTTGCGATCATTTTATCTGGGTGAATAGCAGTACTGCCGGCTGGTCGGCCGGCTTTGCGCATACGCTTCGATCGATCACTGCGAGGTAACGCCACATCCGCTTGGGCTGCAGAGCATCGCCTTCCTGGATGCGTATGTGGACGGCGAACACGTCGCTCCGGACGGAAATCACGTTGGCAACATTCGCCACCAGCACGTGGTGAGCTCTGAGATAATCGCTGCGGGCCTGCAAGTCCTCAAGCGTTATGAGAGGTCCGTCGTTATCAACATTGGCGGCCGTCACCAGCAGATCATCTATCTTGTTCGCAAGTGCCATGCACGCCCCGCCGGAAGTGAAGAATGGCCGTCCTTCTGTGATGGTATTGACCAGGGCGTCAATTGCAGTTTTGCTGGAACGAATCTCAAGGACGACATCGTCATCACTGGCAGAATCAGCTCTGAGTGCAATATTGTCCGGCCAGGGCAACTGCCTGAGCGCTGCTTTGCTGGCGGTATTCACGTTGAGTCGTCCGAGCACCACCGGGCCGGCTGGCGACGGCTGAGTGTTCAGAACTTCAACAATCTCGCCCAGCATCGCCGGCCAGGGCACTGCGGGATACCCGTCCCCTGCCACACTTTTCTCGAACAGATTCGCCTTGCCCCTTTTATTCTCTTCAGCCGCTCCCCCTGACACGAACCTGTCAGCCAACTGCTGCGGCAGGTCATGAAGGTTCGTGCCATCTTTCTCTGGTCCGGTCACGAACAGTTTCCACAAGTCGGCAACGCTCTTGGGGGCGTCGTGGTCGAGTTCGATATGAACTCCTCGCGGGCATTCGACATCGTCCGCATCGTTGCTCGCACCGAGCGTATGCGATCCGTCGGTGAGTTCCTTGTATTTCGCGACGGCATACCTACCCATGGCAATGTTGTCGTCGCGCTGCATGTTGAGGCAACCGTCGTCGGTGGAGTCGTCGATCTCGCCTGCGATCATCAGCGAATCAACCGGCACATCCGATCCGGCGATCCTTCTGACCAGCAGCAACTTTCCCTTTGATGCATCTGTGAAATTCGCGGTATTAGCAAATTCGCTGAGTCCATCAATGTGATGCACTCTATCCTGATTCGGTATTGTCGCAGCATCGAGTATCTTCGTATCCGAAGCCGCCACCCAGTTGGCTCCATGGTCATCGTCGTAGAGCACCACTCTACCGGGCAAGCCAGCGGCGGCAGCGGGTATAGTTATCGCGTTGCCGTCTGCGTCGAGTGCGAGACTGATATCATCGATTGGAGTATCGCCATTCAGCCCGCGGATGGTGTAGTCCACAAGGGATATGGGATCCTCGGTGGGATTGATGAGTTCAATAGCGAATGACCGTGCGTCGTCCTCGTTGCCTTCTTCCTCATCTTCCTCTTCGTCACCATCGTCATCATCTGATGTCTCAGGCTTGCAGGCGGCGTAGGCTTCGGAGATGTAAGGCAGATCGTCTCGCACGCCGTACACGCTCCAGGCCGCGCCAAGCGGAGAGAACTCAAACGCATTGTCTGCCCCCTTGGGTGACATCGACGCCCAGAGATTTGCGACGAAATGGGCGGCCTTCTTGCTGGCGGCATCATTATCCAAGGCCTTGAGTTTCAACAGGATCACGGTGTCGGCATACACTCGCCCGAAGTCGCTGTTGGAGAGGTCGATCTTGACCGTCTTGGGATCCGACCCAACGTGGACCTTGCACAGCACAGTGTTATGGGAGGTTGACGAACGAAGCGTCAGCTCATTAACGGTTCGCCTTGCGATCTCCTCATCATCCACCGTTACGCGATAGTAAGACGCGGCGGAAGGCATATCGGCCGGCGCTGTTCCACTTCTCACGCGATCCTTTGAGTTCACCAGAATCAGCACGTATGTTCCCTTGGCAACATCGGAGAAGGCATATGTCGCCGTGGCGGTATCCGGGCCGCCGTCGGCATATTTCCCGTTGTTCACGGAGTGCCACGTCCCGACAAGCGCAGGAGTCTTGTCGATCTGATACCCCGCTGACTCAACGCTGGTTCCCAACATGTGCAGGAGACTGAGATACAAGTCCTGCCTCGCCTGCCTGGCCGCATCTGTATCCAGCGCGATGCTATTGTCTGCAAGCGACAGGCGAGGCCCTGATGCATATGATAGATTGAGTGGTTTCGAGCCGGTGCCCAGATTCAGCCGAGTAGCGCGGCCGACGCTTCGCGAGCAACTGTATGTAGTCAGCCGTCTGCGATCATCAACAGACAGCCCCACATTCGCCAGCCTGCCCTTTGCAACTGCCGACTTGCCAAGCCATCGCAGGTAAGGCTCCTCCCCGATCGAAAACGGCGCGTCGTCGCCGGCCAGGACCCCGCACAACCCAATGCTCGCCGGGGTCAGCTTGCCATTATGCTTGGCCGGCCTGCTGCCTGAAACGCTGTTCACGCAAATCTTCCCGCCGAGGTCTACCACTCGCACCGCCTGCCAATAGTTGACATTGCGGCCGGCGCTTACCCGGGTATCAGTCAGTGCAGCATCGCCAACGCCATCACCATCAGCATCAACCAGTATCACGTTTGCCGGCGGCGAGTGAATCGAAATGTCCTCAATATCAGCTAATAAGAGCGAACTGATATTCGTCAGGTGTTCCAGCTTGGCAGCGGAGTCTGCATAATCATCAGGTAGCGGGCTTGCGAGGAACTTGTCACTTGTGGAATCCTTCTCGTTGGGATAGTCAATGTAAGCGTATTTGGTGAGATCGCCTGACCCGAAGTCCAGATGCGTTCCTCCATAGGCCTGCCCGCATCGCCCCCAGGGCAGATCGTCCTTCACGAGTTGCACAACGCTACAGGCGGCACCCCTGGCCAGCAGCCGTGGCGTGGCTGAATGCGCAGACGCAGACGCACGCTTGGCAGACAAGCGCGAAGTCACCAGAAACACTCCTCCAAGCATCCCTAATATTGCCAGCAAACCCAAAACAAGCAGGAGCACGGCACCCTTGTTGTTCGACGACACGGCGATCACACATTATCCCACCGCCCCAAGCATTCAAACCGGCACATGGAACACACTCCAACGGTTCGCATCCCTTACAATTTACTGTCGAACCGGTCGGCCGCCAACGAACAGCGAACCGTGCACCCTGCTTCCTTGCAAAGAAAATGAGCCTCCATGAAATGCCGGAAACCTGCCGATGGTGATACGTGATACGAAAAATCACTGACACAGAGAAAGACGCAAGCTATGGCTGAATGTACTGCCCGTTAAAAGCCTCAACGTTCATCCTCTGGTGCGTGCCCAAGGCCAGACCAGCAAAATTGACATACATCAGAATATCTCAGAATTCACACACTTGCAATGAATCATATCCAAAAGTCCAAGGCACGTGTACGAGAATTCTTTCTGGCAAGAAAGAATTCTCGTACACAGAGCAGGTGAGCCCCGATGTGCATCGGGATCTTCGACGCCGGAGGCTGGCAGGAGAAACGGCAAAGACATGATCCGTCGCCTGGACTCGAAGTCCAGAAAGTCGGCTCACCAGCGATCTCCTGGCCACAAGCGAAGCGAGTGGC
>CBDUQP010000221.1:0-3784 GCA_965369385.1 uncultured Phycisphaerales bacterium | reverse complement strand
TAGCGATCCGCGCCATGACCCCGAACCACCGCCACCGCCGACATGCGTCAAGCGGAAGATGGAATTAAGTATGGTGTCCCCGGGAACCCCCCGAACCCCCCGGGGAACCCCCCGGGAACCCCCCGGAACCATTCATTCCTGACCCCTTTCTCTTCCGCCGGCAGAGTTCTCGGCTGGCACAATAGCTCTCCAATTTGTTGATGCCGCCCCCACAGTCTTGAAGGTGTTATGCTCTGAATCCCATTTCGCCTCCATGACCAATCGCCCATCGGACCACCGTCTCAAACCGACGACTGGAGCCCCAATCGTGCCATATGGAGCAATCAGCAACGACAAGCTGTTCTCGAATTGCGCGCCCGGGTCCAGATTGTAGTGTATCTCCAGCAACTTCCGGATTTCGGGTACACCTATCGCGTAGACATCCAGAACCTTCATCCCTGGACCCGATCCCTCTCCATGCTCGCTCGCTAAGTACTCGAACACCTTCTCATCACATCCGTCCCCCGTGAGATCCAGAACCCCCCCGTCACTGCGGTGCGTATCATCGGGACGCCACAACAAGCACTCCCCATTCTCATCAAACACGAAAGACACCCCCCGATCCCCGCGTTCGCCCACCGAATACTGAACATGGGCGACAGTCCGTTTCACTACGCCGCTTGCAGCATGAAAATCCACTGCCAATGCGTTGGTAGGGCCTGGAAACTCCTCCGGAAGCCCCATGAGTTGATTCTCTGCAAGCAACTGCGAAAGCAGTTCCGCATCTTCCGATCTTCCGGATTCAACGTGACGCGTTACGAATCCAAGAACGGCGGCGACGCAAATGGCGCCTACAATACTCACTGCCAACCAATGTATTCTATTCACAATAACACCTCTTCTCAGCTTGGTACTAGGCTTCACTCAGAAACATCTCCAGGGATCACATATCCCGGCATATCGAACTCAAGTGTGCGATGGAAGCCTACGCCCCTTTCTCCTCAGATCACGACAATGCCTTCACCTTGCGACTTCACTGCATCCCTTATGTTGTGAATGATCCTGCTGCGGTTGTCCTCGTCGATGGCGTGGCCATCTTTCCACCTGCGTATGGACGAGCGGTATACGGCTATCTCGTCGGTAGCCAGCACCTCTGAGTTGACCTCTACAGTTCTATCCCCCTCAACATACTGAATTCCTGTACGTCCCAGTATCTCGACCGAGAACCCCTCAGTGCTTTCAATTAGGTTGGGTCTTGGCATATGGAACACGATCACACTCCTAGGGGACGGCAACAACTGTCCCATTTGGCATTACAACATGCCCAACAATACCCGTTACATTCGCATTGTTCATGAGCGCAGGATACTCAATTGTAGCCCACACGCTATCTATGGCCACGCCATGGGCATTGTGGAATACATGCACTTCTCCAGATGCAGCTCTGGAGAAACTCTGAGATGTCTGTGCCCACAACGGCCTTGCTTGTTTCCAAGGCATGCTCTGCGTCAACTGTTCAACATTCTGCCCGGCACGACTCATTTCAAGCGTAGTTCCACCATTAGCCTTGGCCCAACTCTCGGCTGCTGCCCTTGCCGGTGTTCCGCCCGACCAGAATGTGCGGGTAATCGCTCCATCATACGCCCCTGGAACGATCCTGACAACTCCGCCCGTTTCCATCGCACGATTCAACGCTGCGTCCATCTGACCAGCAGTGGGCCTTGCTCCGGGCTGAACAGACACGCGCCCACGTCCTGAGAAAAATGATACCGGGCTCGCACCACCGTTCATCGGAGCCACCGCATACGATCGAGCCGCGCGGAATACGAAGTTACTGCCCTTGAGAAAAGCAAAATACACCGCCATGTCAACTGCGGCCCGAGTCCGACTCGCGGTCTCACGCAAGACTACCTCATAGCCCGATCCGACGACAACCGATTTCTCCGCGAAGAAATGCACCGGATTCATTAGCCGGGCCATGAGATATTATCGAAAGCTGTGGATGACGGGCGCAAAAACGCGGCGTATCCTTGGTGCTTACAAGAGACCAAGTTCCAACGAGGAAAGGGATACGCCACATGGACAAGACTACGCTATCCGAGACGGTTGTGACAGTTGATTTCCCCAAGCAGGAGACGAAGGACGTGTTGATGGAGATCCTCCGCTGCGGGGCTCGGCAGATGCTGACGGCGGCGATCGAGGGGGAGGTGGCCGAGTACATCGACGCCTGCGTCCACGCCACCGACGAGAACGGCCAACGGCTGGTGGTTCGCAATGGACACACGCCGCGGCGGTCGATTCTGACGGGGCTGGGGCCGATCGAGGTGGAGCGGCCGCGTGTGAACGACAGGCGGGTGGACGCTGACGGCAATCGCATGCGGTTTACCAGCGCGATCCTGCCGCCGTATCTGCGTCGGGCCAAGGCGATCGACGAGTTGGTCCCGTGGCTGTATCTCAAAGGGATCAGCACCGGCGACTTCCCCGACGCCCTACAGGCGTTGGTGGGCCCGTCGGCCGCCGGTCTCAGCGCGACAAACATCTGCCGGATGAAGCGTATCTGGGAGGACGAATGGAACGACTGGTCGCGGCGGGATTTGTCGGACAAACACTACGTGTACGTGTGGGCCGACGGGATCCATTTCAATATTCGCCTGGAGGACCCGGCCAACAAGAAACAGTGTATTCTGGTGCTGATGGGCGCGACGGCGGCCGGCAAGAAGGAGTTGATCGGGATGACCGACGGCTACCGCGAGAGCGAGCAGTCGTGGTCGGAATTGCTGAACAGCCTGCACTCTCGCGGCCTGGCGATCTCGCCCAAACTGGCCGTGGCGGACGGCGCCTTGGGCTTCTGGGCGGCGTGTCGCAAGCTGTGGCCGGACACTCTTGAACAACGCTGTTGGGTCCACAAGATGTTCAACGTGCTGGACAAGATGCCCAAGAGCGTCCAGGCCAAAGCCAAGGGCATGTTGCATGAGATCTGGCAAGCGGAGACCAAAGCGAATGCCGAGAGGGCTTTCGATCTGTTCCTAACGACGTTCGAGCCGAAGTACCCCAAGGCCGCCGAGTGCTTGTCGAAGGATCGGGAAGTTCTGCTGACGTTCTACGACTTCCCCGCCGAGCACTGGCGCCACCTGCGAACGACCAATCCGATCGAAAGCACGTTCGCGACGGTGCGTCTCCGCCACCGCCGCACCAAAGGCAGCGGCAGCCGCATCGCCTGCCTGACGATGGTGTTCAAACTGGCCCTGGCGGCCGAGAAACGATGGCGACGATTGAACGGCAGTGCGCTACTACCCGACGTGATTCGCGGCGTGCGATTCATCGACGGCGTCAAGGAAATCGCCGCGTGATGCGAATTCTTCATCCACAACATTTGACAATATCTCCCGGGCCATCCTGTAAGAAGACTTCACGTAGGCGTCAAAGTACTCCCATCGCGATGCCAGAATGAACATGGCCTGATGTCTGTTCGCATCCTCCGCAACACGGAAGTTCCGAAGTCTCTCTGGCCAATCAGGATACTGTTCCCTGGCAAACGCCAGTTGCCTCTCGCTCAGATTATCCTCTGTCCAGACGCCATGCACTTGTTCATTCAGGAACTCACTCGCGAGAATGCTGTGAATCTCTGATCGAGTCAAGACTACGTCCTCGATCAGCTCGTTTGGTGTGATCCTGCCGTCCTGGAGCGCAACCATCAGACTCGTCGGTTGGCCGGAAACCACCATTTCCTCAGGGTCAGGGGCTTGTATATCCCACATCGTATATTTCGACATCTGCATCAGTGCCATCAGTTCTTCCTGTTCCA
>CBDUQP010000220.1:0-3883 GCA_965369385.1 uncultured Phycisphaerales bacterium | reverse complement strand
ACTCATGAACGAGTTGTTCACGCAAGGCCAGCAGCGCCTTGAATTCCAGCGCCCAGGCGAAGAATGCAGAGTAACACTTACTGGCGGAGGATTCTTTTCTTCGCTGAAGATTAAAATACAGTTGTGGACGAGCCAGATGATTGCGCCGGCTGTCCCGAAGAGCTCATCTAGAGAAGAAGAGAGGTAGCAGTACGATGAAAGCAGAACGACGTCACGAACTTCAGCATAATTCACTCGATGCCGAACTTGGAAAGACTGTTAAGTTTTTCAAGGATCACAGTTCGAAGATAGTAGTTGGGGTAACTCTTGTGGTGTTTGTCATCGCAGCCGGCATTTTCGCCATGCACAAATACGAGACCGCCAGGGTTGAGCCTCGAATTGCGTTCGACAAGGTAATGTCGAACTTGGCAAGCGACACCGACAAGAAGAAGACTCTTTCGCAGTTAGAGGTCTTGAGCAGGCAGACGGGCAATCCTGACGTGGCGGCAATGTCCCTGTTGGAGATTGGACGTATTCACACAGACAGGTACGTTACGGATCCATTGAATTGTGAGGGCGATCTCAAAGAAGCACGAGATGCCTACACTAAAGTCGCCGATGGAGATTCGCCAACGTTCGCCGCTCGCGGCAAGTTGGGCCTGGGGACGCTTGCCGAGTGCGAAGGGAACCTGGATCTGGCCAGAAAGCAGTATCAGTCCGTTATTGATATGAAAGGCACAGTAAGTGTCGGGGCGTTGGATGCGGCTACAGAAAACCTGGCCGTGCTGGATAAGATTCGTGAACCGGTGGTTCTATCGACGGTACAGCCTTCTGTTGAAGAAGTTACCCCCTTGGTGAAACCGGTTACGGGCAAGGTTCCAGTGACCGCGACAACCAGACCGTCAGACCCCGTGGACAAGACCACTAAATAAAAGCATGATATTACCAAAGTCTCTGATTTACAGGGGAGCGATTCTGCTGTAACGTGCGCCCATTCGATAATTCGCGTTGGTGCTACCGGGAAGTTGCATCGACCTCTTGTAGAGTTTTAAAGTTTCATGGAGAACAGGCATGGCAGACTTACAAGCAATGGCAGAAGCCCTTATTAAGGGTAATCGCAACGGTGTGGTTGAAATGATGAACGCCGCTATCGCAGAAGGCGTTGGTCCCAAGGAAATCCTTGAGCAGGGTCTTATCGCCGGTATGGATGTGATCGGCGAGCGGTTCAAGAACAATGAAGTCTATGTCCCCGAAGTGCTAATTGCCGCTCGTGCTATGCACGCCGGTATGGATGTTCTTCAGCCCAAGCTCATCGAAGCAGGCGTAGAGCCCATCGGTACTGTCGTACTCGGTACGGTCAAGGGCGACCTCCATGACATTGGCAAGAATCTTGTAGGCATGATGTTCACCGGAGCAGGCCTGAAAGTGGTCGATGCCGGTACCGACGTCGGTCCCGAGAAGTTCGTCGAACTGGCCAAGGAAAATAACGCCAGTATCATCGCTATGAGTGCTCTGCTTACGACCACCATGCCGCAGATGGGCGACATCGTCAAGGCCGTCAAGGAATCCGGTTTGGATGTCAAGACCATGATCGGTGGCGCACCTGTTACACAGGCGTATGCTGACGAAATTGGCGCAGATGGTTACACCGCAGACGCTGCAAGCGCAGCCTCGATGGCCAAGACCATGATCGGTGCGTAAGCTGTTCTTGTATCCGTCTGTAAACGTATAATTCAACAAGTGCCCGCAGTCTCTGGTGACTTTTCAGCTCACCGGTGAATGCGGGCCTTGTTTTTTGTTGCGATTCGGCGCCAACTGTGGATCTTGGTTTGAATGACGAATGATGATGAAAACTCGGCCGCGCCCGAAGTCACCGTTGACGCAGACGGCATGGAGGTGCTGGAGACTCCCGTAGAAGCCGACGAGGACGGTCTGGAGCATCTCTGCATAGAGATTCGCCGTGCGAAGCCTAATCGCCGCCTGGATAAATACCTGGCCGGGCGCCTTGGCAACAGGATGTCTCGTAACGCCTTGCAGCAATACATTCGCGATGGTAACGTTATCGTCAATGATCGCCCGGTCAAACCGAGTTATACGATCCGCACCGATGATATAATCGACCTTATGCTGCCGCCCGTTAAGGTCAAGGAAATCCCACCCGAGGATATCCCTCTTGACATTGTCTACGAAGATGACGACATGATGGCCATCAACAAGCAGACCAATCTTATCGTGCATCCTGCCAGAGGCAACTGGACCGGGACGCTGGTGAACGGTCTGGCGTTCTATTTCAAGAAGAACTGGCGGGATATCAGCGAGTTGCCGGTAAACGGGGAAATTTATCGCCCGGGCATTGTGCACCGTCTCGATCGCAATACCACCGGTGTATTGCTGATCGCCAAGACCCAGCAGGCATTGTGGAGGCTTGGTTGGCAGTTTGAGCATCGAAAGATCCAGAAGACCTACACTGCGATCTGCCACGGGTTGTTCAAGCTCGATGAAGACGTGATCGACATGCCTATTGGCAAGCACCCGAGGATTCGTGAGAAATACGCGGTGCATCGCAACACGGGCAGGCCGTATCCGTCAGCGTCGAAGTCGGCTGTTACGCGATACAAGGTTATCAAGAGGATCAAGAACGTTGGCGCTTCCAAGGCATGCTTCACATGGGTGGAGTTGTATCCCAAGACGGGGCGAACGCACCAGCTTCGCGTGCACATGAGCTGCCTTGGGCATTCTATAGTGGGCGACAATATGTACGGTGGCGGGCCCATCTACCAGAGCCAGCTCGACGGAAACGCCTACGAAGCTGTCGGCCCGATCATCATTCGCCAGGCGTTGCACGCCCATACCATCGAGTTCACCCATCCGCGGACGGACGAGCGGATGAAGCTGGAGGCACCCTGGCCGAAAGATTTTTCCGATGCACTTAATGTGTTGCAAACACAGGGGCAGGAGATATAATATCCCGACACTGACGGCGGGTGGCTCGCGCGAAGTGGATTGTGCAAGTCGTGAGAAGAAAACCGAATAGGGGCTTTTAGCTCAGTTGGCTAGAGCGCACGGATCACACCCGTGAGGTCACTGGTTCGAGTCCAGTAAGGCCCAGTATTTTATTTGCAAGCACTTGCGAGAAGTCAAATCTTCACGCAAGTGCTTTTCTTATTGGTTTCCTGATTCTTCACTCCTCCGGCATTCTACTCATCGCAAGCCTCCGCATGTGCATCCGATATCATGGCGACCCACGATACGGTCGTGTGTCGCCATGACACCCGCTAACATAGGGAGAACTGTTTATCGGGGGACGTTTTGCTCATTCAGTGACATGGCCGGGGATTTCGACATGCTGGATGCTTGTCGTGCTGGTGTCGTATGGGTACGATGCAGGCTCAGAGAAAGGGACGCAAGAAATCAGTAAGGCGTTCCCCGAAAATGAGGCGTCCCCCGAAAATGGACGAATTGGAGAAGGCGGTGGCCACTGGCCTTGCAGCAGGCCGAAGCATTGCGGCCGAGTATTCTGACCAAGGCGTTCGAAGGTCGGTTGCTCAGCGAAGCCGAACTCACCGCCGTCCGCGAGAACCCAGCTTACGAACCGGCAGACAAACTCCTCCAACGCATTCGCACCCCAGAAGCAGAACTCGACGCAAAGAAACCCAAACTCGGCCTCAAGCCGAAGGAATAGACACATG
The DNA here is from genome assembly GCA_965369385.1 of uncultured Phycisphaerales bacterium. Classification (GTDB taxonomy): domain Bacteria; phylum Planctomycetota; class Phycisphaerae; order SM23-33; family SM23-33; genus CBDUQP01. The sequence goes on along the minus strand of CBDUQP010000220.1, from coordinate 215 downwards.
ACAGTATGGCAAATTGGTAGTGGAGCAGATGGACGTAATTACTCGCAGTTCTGTATCGAACATGACATGATGATTTTGGGGCCTGGCTTGCTGGGCAGTTTTCTCACCGAAGACTACAGCAAGATTTCGGCAAGTGAACGCGGAATGATTGGCAATCTGTGCCACGGCATGAAAGCTAATGATATCGTGCTGCTCCGCAGTGGACTCCGTATTGT
>CBDUQP010000219.1:0-3897 GCA_965369385.1 uncultured Phycisphaerales bacterium | reverse complement strand
TGGACTATATTGATGGGTAAACGTGGAAGTGAGCGGCAGGCAGAGATGTGGATTGTGGCCACGCAGATGCCGGTCGGCCCGGGTCATTTCTTCTATCGCAAGCTGAAGCGACTGTTGGCCGCCCACGGTTCGACGCGTTCCCCGGGGATGTGTGCCGCAAGTTCTACGGAGAGAACATGGGCCGTCGGAACATTCCGCCGGGTGTTCACTTCCGGATGCTGCTCATCGGCTACTTCGAGGGCCACGATGCGTTCCCGCCGAAGCTGGCAAGGCCAACGGGATCGAGACTCTGACTCGCGAATACCTCGCCAAGCTCGATTGCAGGCGTAAGAAGAAGGGGTCTAACGGTTCCGACGCGAGGACCACAAAGCTGAAGGACGGCCATACTCATCTGGCCAACAAAGCCGAGCATGCTGTTGACCTAGACACCGATGAGATCATCGCGGTAAGGCTGGCCGACTGGCCAGCGCCGGCGACACGACAACTATCGATGAACGCTGTGCAAGTCAGTTGAGAACCCGGTGATCGAAGCGGTAGAGGAATTGGCGGCCGACAAGGGCTACCACAGTAGCGACGCTGTTCGGGACCTGTCCGATGCAAGCATTCACAGCTACGTGAGCGAACGGAAACGCGGCTACAGAAGATGACATAACAAGAAGGCAGAGCGTGTAGCTGTCTATGCGAACCGACGACGGATCAGAGGCGGGTGCGGCAAGCGATTGCTTCGCAAACGAGGTGAGTTGTTGGAACGACCGTTCGCGCACTGCTACGAGACGGGCGGCATGCGTCGAACACACTCGTGAAGGCATACTCACAAGCCCGAACGCCCGCGGATTCACGTAGCTGGCGTCAACCTTAGCCTGCTCATACGCACCATGTTCGGAATCGGCAAGCCGCGAGCGATCCCGGGCGCAATGATCTGCATTTTCAGCGTGTTCGGCACATCTCAGCGACGGACGAGCGTCGCAGAGCGCATCCTAGGCCCATCGGCCGGACTATACGACTACCTGATAAGCTTGATCCCGCGGCCAATCCGTCTCCGCCTCGCACCAGCCATATGATCCACGTCAAAGAAAGGACGTCTTCTTCAACGGGCTGCTGGTAACGTTCGGTTGTCGGGATGACACTGCGAATGCCACAGTCGTCGCGGCAGACCGAATGGAATCGCTCGCTCCAGTGGACGGTGTCGTCGAGCCTCTGGATGAACCATTGCTGGCTCAGCGTTTGGCATATCCCCTGTTCGTTCCTTGACGCGGTCGAGTCTGGGATCGCGGTCGATCATGGCCGGGTTGGATCGCTTGCTGAGTAGTTTTGCGCTGCGACAAAGGGCCATCGCAGCCGCCAGAAGACGGTCGGCCAGCGCTTGGCAAACAGTCGCTTCTCCGCCTGACAGAGCGTCGTGGACTCCAGGGCACAGCTGAGTTCAGGATGCTCCGAGCTGCTCGCAACACAATCCTTGCCACAGTGAGCGTACCCTTGCTGGTCTCCATTGGCCATTCCGTGACCCTTCATCAGTGAAGGTTGAAAAGAAACTGCTATGCTCTATGCAGGAGCATGCTCCACATAGAGCAGGAGGCAACCATGATGCGGTCGGACCTTGTAGTGGTATTGGTAGCGGTGGCCTCTGATGATGATCGGCCAGCCGAGTCGTTGGAACATCTTGGTCTGCAATACATAGCGACGCATTTGCGGTCGCACGGGTACAAGTGCCACTTGACGGTTGCACGCACAGTCGAGGATCTGGCGTGTTACATTGCCAAGTCCGGGCCCAAGATCTTCGGATTCTCTCTCCTGTGCGCCAATGCGGCCCCGGTAAAGACTCTTGCAATGGGGGTCAAGAGCCGCGATTCCGACGCAACGATTATCGTCGGAGGCCATTCTGCGACATGGCTTGGGAAGGAGGTTCTGGAAGAGATGCAGGAAGTGGATATTGTCGTAATTGGAGAAGGTGAAGAAACTATGCTGGAGATCGTGCGAGCCATTGAGAGACATGAAGATCTGGCCGGATGCAGGGGAATCCTCTACAGGTCCGGGATAGACATAGAGGCGACCCCGATGAGGACGCCTATTATGGATCTGGAGTCCCTCCCTTTTCCCGCCAGAGATATCTTTGAAGCATCAAGTCCGCGTCCACCATATGTTGGAGTCGTCAGCAGCCGTGGCTGCATGGCGCACTGTGCGTTCTGCGCGCGGATGCCTTCGCAATCGAATCTTCCACGCTGGCGAGGGCTTTCTCCTCGTCGTTGTGTTGATGAGATCCAGTGTCTCAAGGAGAAGTATGGAATCAAGTACTTCCATTTCCTTGATCCTTCTTTCGAGGATGCCGTCCCGGAAGGGAAGGCGAGAGTCACAGCCTTCTGTGACGAGTTGATCGATCGACAGTTGGATGTGCAGTTCCTTGTCAATACTCGTTCCGAAACGTGGCGTGAGGAGGACCGCACGCTATTGTCGCGGATGCGAAAGGCTGGCCTGGAATCAATGCTCCTAGGCCTTGAATTCGGGAATGACACGCAGTTGCAATTCTATGCCAAGAAGGCGCGGGTAGCAGACCATGAGCGGGCCATGCGATTGCTGCGCGAACAGGGGATTCTCCTGCGAATCGGCTTCATCAACATCCAGCCTTACTCCACACTGACAGACTTAAGGGAAAACGCTGAGTTCTTGCGGAGAAACCAGTTGGGCAGTTCTCTTGTCGTGTACTTTCGGCAGTTGCAGGTATACCCTGGCACTGCTATTGAACGAAGACTGCAACAAGACAGACTGTGGGATGGAAGCGGAATTGGTGCTGACAGGGTATGGGCATATCGATACATTGACAAGAGAGTGGAGCGGTTGGGGAGGCTCCTACGTGTGACTTTGCAGACGTATCCAGAAGTTCATGAGTATGATTTCGAGGAGTATCGGATCAGGTTGCTCTTGCGAAGAGCAACAGAACTGGCGGGGCGTGGTGAAGTGGCCCAGGGGAGTGCTGAGCTTGAGGCAAGGATCGTAGAATGCTTGGATTCACTGGCTGATTCGAACTACTGGTTCATGAGGAGAGTTCTATATGGTGTTCAGGAGGGATGGTCAGATAATCGGATCGAGTCGAGTGTGGAGCAACACATCAAGGGTGAGTTCTTGTCTGTCCGTCGTGACCTGATGACAGCCTATCTTCGGCTCGGAAGGAAGCTCTTCTGCCTTGACTACCGACGTATACGTAACGGTTCATCGTGACCACAGCCATGAGTTGCATGACACCATTCACGGACAGCTGGACAGAGGTCCCAGGCGAGTTGCCGTACTGTCTCACCTGACGCTCGAACTGCGCCTGACTAAGGTAGCTCATCGATGAATGAAGCTGAATCCGATTGTAGAGTATTCTGTGATACTCGTGGCGGACGCCACTTGATCTGACACTCACGCCGTGTTGGGGTGGCCGTGCGCGGCCTGTCAGTATCTTCTCTTTGCCACGCTTGACGCTAGCCCGGATATTTCATCAGAATTGAGCGGTCAATAATGGTGAGAAGGCCTTGTTACTTGTAGAGTATGGACTTACCACAGAACCATTCCTCAAGCCCCAAAGCCTTCGACATGACAAAGCGCAACGAACTATCACTGACTTTCTCCATTCACGGTCACAAGAAGACTGAGGCTGGTTTTGGCGGCGGCCAGCTCACCTCCGATGCCGGTGCCGTGCCGCTTCGCGAGTCGGACCGACACATCGCTGTTGTTGACGCCATGGTGGCTTGTATCGATGATTTGCGTGATCCGGCCAGAGTAACGCATGACATACGCACGGTGGCTCCCAGCGTGTCTTCGCCATAGCTACGGGGATACGAGGACGGCAATGATCATCAGGATGGTGGTTTGCCCCAGTTCTTCGGTCCAGTTGTTATGAGAGAACCATTACCTTGTCTT
>CBDUQP010000218.1:0-3923 GCA_965369385.1 uncultured Phycisphaerales bacterium | reverse complement strand
CGGGTGGCATGGCGACACACAGTCGTATCGTGGGTCGCCATGATGTCAGATTCGCCTTGTAATCATGGCCACCCGCCTGTCCCGGCGGGCAGGCCCCTGCGGTGTCGCCATGCCACCCAACTGCCGGCTCCCGAACGCTGCCCACACACCCCACCGGCCGCCGCTTTTCAAGATATCCGGGCCTGGCCCGTCTTGCGAACCACCACTATTATGTTATTGCCGCCCAGGATCACATTGGGATGAAGCGTTAGGTCTGTCCTGAGCTTGCTGCGACTCTTAGGGGACTTCATCCCGGCAGCGAGCCTCATCATCGCAATTAGCGGCCACCATAGCATCTGCTTGCGTTTCGCCTGGTTTTGGCGAATCTCGCTGATCTCCAAACCGTTGATCCTGAGCATGAATTCGAGAATCGTTATGGTAATCGGAGAGTTGTGGAAGTTGAACAGGTTGGAATTGTTCGCCACGAACGACTCATCGGAAATCGGCTTGGTGAAAAATCCACGAAACAGAAAGCGAACCCGCCGCTCGATATTGGTGTAGTTTGGAATACTGAACACGCCGGTTCCGCCGGGTTTGAGCACGCGGGCGAACTCGGCTACCGCAGTGTAGGGATCGGTCATGTGCTCCAGGCCGTCTACGCATGTCACGTAATCGAAGGTCCCATCGGCAGCGTCTATGCGGCGATTCAGATCGGTATATACCACCGACATGCCGGGAACGCTAAATATGTCGGGGTCAATTTCCCCGGCGGTTACCTCAAATCCCATATCGCGAAGCTTCATGCTGAGATGCCCGTACCCGGCCGGTGCATCCAGCAGGCTGCCACGCTCAAAATCGGCGAATAAACCGAGAATGGCCTGGTGAATACTGGGCCTGGCCTTGGGTTTGACGGTTTGGGTGGCCACGTCGCCACCAGCACTATTTTCCGCACAATCGCTCATATATCGCTCCGACATACTTAAAACATAGGCCCAAACTGGAATCAGCCCGCAGCCTGCTCAGGCCCGACGGCCCGGCTGAAACGCGCCTCAGAGTTCTCAAGAGTCCTTTTGTCCCTGCAAAATCAATGGATTCGGGAATTTATGAAAACTGAGGCACTTACCCTGCATTACTGCTGGAACAGAGCAGTAAGTATAGCCATTGGCATGATCCCTGCAACTTTCCGACCCACAATCCTGAAATTCTCTTACATTCAAACGGTAAATGGCACTTTCCGCCGATGCGATTGTCCTGTATGATTTCCGGCTGACCATATGGCCGATCGCGGCCAAGATTGTGCTCCATCTCCGACATTCTTGTCGGAACCGAGCAGTAGTACGACTTGCAGGACAATATTATGAGTGACGATATCAAGAAGATTGGTGGAACCGAGCAGTTCCGGCCGGAAAATGAGCTTTCAAAAGACTTGCAGCAGGAAATCGACGATGCACTCGGCGACATAAGCATAGAGGATCTCCTATCTGAGTCTGAGCCTTCATCGTCCAACGCTTCGGAGAAACCGAAGGCAAAGGGCATCAAGAGCGGAACCGTCATCGACATCCAGCCGGATGCGATCTTTGTTGACATGGGTGGCAAGTCGCAGGGAATACTCCCACCCACGCAGTTCTCCGAAGAAGAGGAAATGCCCTCGATTGGCGATATTGTAGAGGTGACTATTGCGGGATACGACAAGCGTGACGGCCTGCTTATGCTGAGCAGGCAGGGCGCTGTGCTGGCGGCAACGTGGGAAAGTCTTGCGGTCGGGCAGAATGTCGAAGGCCGCGTCACCGGACATAACAAGGGCGGACTCGAACTGAGCGTCAACAGGATCGAGTCATTCATGCCTGTCAGCCAGATCGAACGCTTCGGCGGAGTGGAAGACATGGCTCCGTATGTTGACCAGCGTATGCAGTGCCAGGTGATAGAGGTGAACCGCGGAGAGAAGAAAGTGGTTGTCTCTCGCCGGAAACTTCTGGACGAACAAGCCGCCGAACAAGCAGAAACCCTCTTCGAAGAATTGCAGGAAGGCCAGACCGTAACCGGCACAGTGCGCAGCATAATGCCATACGGAGCATTCGTGGATATCGGCGGCGCCGATGGACTGCTCCATGTGAAGGAAATGGCTCACAAGAGAGTCGAGGATCCCAACGAAATCGTCTCGATTGGACTGGAAGTGACTGTCGTTATTTCCAGCATAGACAAAGAGAGCAAGAAGATCGGCCTGAGCCTGGTAAAGGCTATGCCGGATCCGTGGGACGCAGCCGAAGTTCGCTTCCCCGTCGGACAGATCGTTACCGGCCGAGTCACAAAGCTGATGGATTTCGGTGCGTTCATGGAAGTGGAAGAAGGCCTCGAAGGCCTGATCCCTATCGGCGAGATGACATTCGGCAAGCGTATCGGCCATCCGAAGGAAGTGATAAAGGAAGGCGAAGTAGTAAAGGCAAAGATCCTGAGCGTAGACGTCGAACGCAAACGGATGAGCCTGTCATTGAAACAGACCGTAGATGACCCCTGGACCGGAGCGTCGATGCGATGGCCAGTCGATAGCACTATAGAAGGTATCGTGACTCGCCTGGCGGAATTCGGCGCGTTTGTGGAACTGTCGCCCGGGATCGAAGGTCTTATCCACATCAGCCAACTTTCGGACAAGCATGTGCGACTTCCCGGCGATGTGGTTCGCGAAGGTGATACCGTGACAGCCAAGGTGCTTGAAGTGGACGAGGATCGTCGCAGGATCAGCCTTTCGATCAAGGCCATGAGCGAAGATGACGGCGGCAACTGGACAATGGAAGACATCGAACCGCAACCCGAAAGAAAACGCAAGAAACCGCTCAAGGGCGGACTAGAAAGCGGCGGACTGAACATCTCCATGGATATGTTCAACAAGAAGGATGGCAAAGAGTAGCCATCTGACTGACACGAGATAATAAGAAGGCCCTCCGCTCACAATGTGAACGGAGGGCCTTTAAAATGACGCTTCCCTCAGAAGAAAGAAGTAATCTGCGAAAATTGGGACTGTCCCCATTTTCGCTGCGTACGCTATCTACCACAAAAGCGGGGATCCCGATGTTCATCGGGACAGCTTGCGCTGCAGAATCGGGACAGTCCCCGTTTTTGCCTTTCGTCACAGGCACCAAGACGATTACCAGGCTATACGCTGCCGACCGTCTTCGCAATCTTCTGCTTTTGAACCATCTGCTGCACATCACCATCCTGGCTTGCAGACATCGCAAGATTCATCGCACTGCGTTGCTCACCATCGCTGCCGCTCTTAGCGTTCTCGAAACCGGCTACAGTCTGCTCAAAGCCTTTGCGAAACGCCTGGAGCGAATCCAGCACATTCCAGCCGCGCCTGCTGCCAAGAACATACCACAATCCACCAACAATGCATGCTACCGGCAAGAGCAGGATAATCCATGGATAGATATCCAACATCGCCGCCACGAGCAGCACCAACGCACCGCCTGCTGCAACCGCGCCGCCTGTCCAATATGACTTGAAGAACGCAGCCGACGCCAACCCGCAGATAATCGCCACAGCCCCAATCGGATACAGAATCCACCAGTTCCCGCCACCAGCCCCATCGCCAGACACACCAGTCCCTCCAGACGCTATCGCATCTCTGTATATGTAAGACTCTTCATGCGATGGCATCGTCGGCCTCTGAATTACGCCTCCGGCCACACTGTGCTTTGTAACCTTGCGGTCTCCGTCCGCTATGCTGTCGGTTATCTCATACCTGCTGCATCCGCACAAAACTGAGCACAAAACCAACACCCACATTACTATTCGCGTCATCCTGTTTGCCTCCGGTTATTTGTTCCTATTCGTTGATCCCCAGCCACACATGGCCTGTCCTCCAGCGCCTGGGCAAGCCTGGCAAGCCCCTCTGCCTGACGGCTGCTTATCTCTTCCAAGCGGTCTACAAGCGTTCCGATTTCGCC
>CBDUQP010000217.1:0-3942 GCA_965369385.1 uncultured Phycisphaerales bacterium | reverse complement strand
CAGCACGTAGATACCGCGTTTCTTCAACTGGGCAATGAAATAGTCCAACCGATCCATCGATTCCGGATCGAGCTTGCGGCTGGATTTCGCACCCTTGCCAAACACGCCCGGGCGGGTCACATCGTCAATCGTGTTACGGAATACATTCACGCCCATCCATGCCAGGCTGTCGGCGAAGGCGTCGGACTGCGCGTGCGTCGGGAACATCCACGTTCCATTGATGCCCCAACCGACGAACGGTGTCCCATCTTCGAATACGAACTTGCCGCCCTTGTTAGTCACAAAACCGTGCGAACCGGCCGGCCCGTCGCTCAACGCACGCCTGTCCATCATCGACTTCTTCCGCGGACTCAGCCATGACGGCGCAAACGTGAACCAACCGGCGGTATCAGTGCGAATCACCTTGGCTTTGCCCAGTGACTTCAGCGTCACCGGCTTGTCGGCGGCCGTCACCGCAAGCATGACTACGCCCGGCGTCTTGTGCATGGCTTTGAACTCCACACTCTTTATCTTCTTGGCAGGCTGCGGATTCCGCCACGCATACGCATAGACTCCCACCTCGGCAATACCGTTTGATCCGCGATAGGCAACGTTGGCGGCCGTCAGATCCCTCGGCCGCCACCAGTCCGAGATATTCTGCCCGGCGATAAGCGGAATTGCAGACGTCTTGCCGTCAGCGTAATGAATCACATAACGCGCGATTTCCGTGCCGCCGCGAACCTGCGTCCACGTGGACGTGTGCAGGAATACAAGACAGCCAGCCTTGCGGCCGACTGCGAATTTGACCGACTTGGGCAGCTTGTTATTGCGTTGGTTGAAAAGCATGGTGCAATCCAGCCCGCCCTTTCCGCCATTTGCGCCGACGGAGAACGGAATGCCCAGCAGTTTCTTCTTCCCGCGAATATGGCGCAGATCGTTGGGCCCCTGGTCGGTCCAGCCGGCGTCGCCATCATTGGCCGCAGTGTCGGCAAAACCGCGATTGAACGTAGCGGAGATATCGATGGGTTCATACACATTGCCGGCAGAACAAGCACTCGCGAAAGCCGAAGCCAACAGTGCAGTTACCAGAAAAGTGCGCGCGGATAGGGACCGGATAGGGTTCTTTGAGTTCTTCATTAGGGGGCTACCATCAGAGTTCTGTAGTTCTTGGCGATCTCCATTGCGGCCATGGCAGCAACACTGCCATCCGCAAACGCTATGTTCGAGCCATTCCTGTGCCGGATATGATCCGGATGTGCAGTGACCATGGCTTGATAATCCGTCGTGTACCCCATCGAAATAGACCACTGCGGGCTGCCGGCGAGAGCCACACTGAGCGGATGCACATCAAACCAAGCAAAGGTAGAATGTGACGAATCCGCCAGTATGAGATAAGTCGCAGGGTCTGAAAGGTCGGCAGGGCCATGAGCGTGCCCATTCGGGCGGGGGATCTGGCCGCGGGTAGCACCTTGGTTAGCGCCGTATGAATTCTTGAACGCCGACGGCCAGCCTAACCAGCTGAGGTCATGGGCCTGATCGACGTACGCATCAGAAGGACACAGAAGCATGTCCAAAGAATCATCGCTGTACAAATATCCCACAAGAAGCGGATAGTCATAACTGAAGACACTCTCCATAATCGCAGGCGTGGCAGCCACCAGTGCCGTGCGGCTTGGGAACTTGCCGTTGAACTCCTGTCCATAGAATTGCCACGCCATCGAGATGCCGCGCACATTCGTGATGCACTGCACTTGGCGGGCCATTTCCTGGGCAGTCTGCACTGCGGGCAATAGCAGCGATGCGAGGATCGCAATGATCGCGATCACCACAAGCAACTCTATCAATGTAAATCCCGCGTGACGATCAACAGTAGTATGAGTGCGTTCTTTCATTGCAGTCAACTCCACAATCAGCGGTTTCCTACAGCTCTCGGCGGCGTCAAACACCACACGGGCCCAGAAAACTTGACGTCCATAAAGCCCCGACTGTCCTAATTGTATTGTTATCAATACAAGCTGTCAATGCCATCTCGCCCAATACGCATGAAAAATCGAGAAAAGTTGGAAAAATCAGCGAACGCCCTGCCGAAGTCATTCGGACAAGGGATTCGGACAAGGGGTCAGGAACCTTTTATTGCTTCCCTTTTGCCTATATCCCCAGGACGAAAAAGGTTCCTGACCCCTTTAATCACGAGCGCGTCTGCGATGTCGTACTTGGTAACTTCGCCTGGCTTCTTGAGCTTCTTCTTGCGGTCCTTCCAGCGGTGGTAGATCTGCATGGGACGTCCCAGCGTTCGCTTGACGATCAGCTTGAGAAGCTCATCGCGATCCTGATACACACGCATGACATCTGCCATCATCCAGCCGCAAGCATCGATCCCGGCATCACGGACTGCCCACCTGCAGAGCATCGCAAGTTCCACACTGGCACCCTCGGAAACATCGCCAAACCTTATCGGGGCCTCGAAATCTATGAAGAAGACACCGTCATCGGTCAGGATTACATTGCCTGTGCTGCTGTCAGTGTGAATAAGGTCAGCGCGGCCGGCGTTGATGGCAAGATCGTGACGGGCATATACCGTCTCAAGTGTCTGCGACCACCAATTCAGCGTCAGTTCCCGATTGCCGCGGTTTTCACGAATCGCATGGCAAAGGTTCGGACCTTGGAGATGCTGCATGATGAGATATGGATCACCGGGATCGTCAATATCGTAATCGTAGATCGCGGGAACCTTGAAGCCGGCTTGTGCCCATGCGGAGATATTGGCAAATTCCCTGTCACGCCTTGCTTGTCGATCTTCGCCCCGGTAGAGCTTCACGAGGCATTTAGTCGGAGCGCCCACGAGCGTGAACAGGTCATTCGTGGTATGGATATGCTTCTCAAAAGGTACCAGTTTCATTTTGCCTTGCCCGGCTTGAGGATGTAGACAATATCCTGTGAGAAAAGCGTCGGCCACCACTTCGCGCGAAGCTTCTTCTTGGGGGAAGTACGTTTGACCACATGCACATCAAGCTCACCTACCATCCGCTCGAACTCGGTCGGGGTCTGGAAGTTCTTGTGACTGAGGCTGATCGGCGGGAACGTACCGAAGATGTAGCCGATGCGATAAGTGTAGTACGTAATATTGGGGATCACGATCATCACGTGCCCGTCAGGCTTGATCCGCTCCATCGCACGCTTGATGAACAATGCGGGCTCGTCAAGCCAATGGAGCAGCATGCTGGCGAGTATCACGTCAAACTTGATACCGAAATCCGGGATGCCGTCGTTAAGGTCGGCTTTGCGAAGACGCTCGGGCGGAAATCCGTATTCCTCGATTGCGAATCCGGACAGGTCCACACCGTACATCTCCTGCTTGTCCTGACACAATCTAAACACGTGTCCGGATCCGGCGCCACAGTCCAGCGCCGCTCCGCCCGGCCCGGCAAGTTCCCCAATGGTCGCGGCAAGAAACTTGTGAAGCCGCCCTACAGCGGTGTCACCCTTATTCTCGCGTTTCTGCCAGTAGTCATCAGCGTTCGACACGCCATAGGTTCGAATGTCTTCTTGTGCCATGCTAATATCGCCTGCAATTGTGTTTCTTAAAATGCTCTACATTAGCTACTTGCGATCGGTCCAATGAAACATTGAGACATGCCGACAAAGCAGCAACAAAGGCTCATCTTAGTAACCCCCAAGCAACTCGTCCACACAAAACTAACCCTCAGGCCGGGACTGAGAGCTCCCCATTGCGTCCGCACGACTGTTCACGCAAACGCGATCTCACTGCGGGGCCCGAGCACACTTTTCGCCCTGACCCGACCAAGTGCGAAAACTCGCCAAACGTCTTGCGGATCGGTATATCCGGCACCACGGACGGAGAGATTGTTTTCTTTTCTCACCAAATGGTAATAAAGGGTTTAATAGGGGGTTTAATAGGGTTTAATAGGGACGCTTCCCATTTGATTCGGATTATTCCTATTT
>CBDUQP010000216.1:0-3967 GCA_965369385.1 uncultured Phycisphaerales bacterium | reverse complement strand
GCCTGCACGCGGTGGAGAATGCAGGCGCTACCGTGTATTCAGTCAAGCGTCTGATGGGCAAGGGGCTCGCCGACGTCGCAGCCGATCTGGATTCGCTCCCGTACGAAGTGGTTCAGAGCGAGAATGATATTCTGTGCGTTCGCGTCGGCGGCGTGCTGAGAACCCCGCAGGAACTGTCGGCCATGATTCTTGCCGATATCAGGCGGCGTGCGTCGGAGGCGCTGGGCGAAGAAGTGAGTCGCGCGGTGATTACCGTGCCGGCGTATTTCGATGATTCCCAACGCCAGGCCACACGCGACGCAGGGCGAATCGCCGGTCTGGAAGTGTGCAGGATTGTGAACGAGCCGACGGCTGCGGCGCTGGCCTACGGGCTGGTCCGCAGCGAGGATTCGTGCATCGCGGTTTACGATCTCGGCGGCGGTACGTTCGATATCTCGGTACTCCACGTCTCAGGCGGGGTGTTCCAGGTGCTCAGCACTGCCGGCGACACCGCACTGGGCGGTGACGATCTGGATAGGGAACTGATAAACATTCTCACCGGCGAAATGCGCGAGCGGTTCGGCGCAGAGCTCAGCTTCCCGCCGGCCACACGCCAGGCGCTTCGCAATTTCGCAGAATCAGCCAAGATTCGCCTCTCGCAGGAAGATAGCGCCATCGTCCAGATTGATCTGGGCAAGGGGCGCACGTTTGAGCGGACGATAACGCGGGACGAATTCGAATCACTGGCGGCTGTGTGGGTCGAGCGTACTATACACCAGTGCAAGCAGGCGTTGTCAGATGCCGGCCTGGATGCAGGTGGGATTGACGAAGTGGTGATGGTGGGGGGCTCGACGCGGGTTCCGCTGGTTCGCAGGATGGTGGCGGATTTCTTCGGCATGACGCCCTACACGGCTCTGAACCCGGACGAGGTTGTAGCCATGGGCGCTGCCGTGCAGGCGGGCATACTCAGCGGGGTGCAGCAGGATATGCTCCTTCTGGATGTGACGCCGCTGTCGCTGGGCATCGAGACGCTAGGCGGGGCGGTGGGCAAGCTCATCATGCGTAACTCCACCGTGCCATGCCAGGCCAGCGAGGTGTTCAGCACTTACGTTGACGGGCAGACTTCCGTGGATATCCACGTGCTGCAGGGCGAGCGGGAGCTGGTCGCCGACTGCCGCAGCCTTGGGCGATTCCAGCTTACTGGCGTGCCTCCCATGCCGGCCGGTGCCCCGCGGATCAAGGTGAGTTTCCTGATTGACGCAAACGGAATTCTTAACGTCTCGGCCCGCGAGATGCGATCCGGGCAGGAGGCATCGGTGCAGATCACGCCGTCGCACGGCCTCACCGGTGACCAGGTTGACCGCATGGTAAAGGAATCCTACGAGCACGCGATAGAGGATATGACCGCCCACCGCCTGATAGATTTGCGAAACGAGGCGAAGCGAATTCTGGACGCAATAGACAAATCACTAGGCCGCGCAGCTCACGTCCTGACGCCTGCCCAACGCAAGGCAATAGACGAAACAGTAGCCGACCTGAAAACAAAGATGCAGGGCGATGACCCAGACGCCGTCTACGCCGCCATGAACACCGCCAACGAAGCAGCAACCCCCTTAACCGAAGCCCAAATGGACGCCGTCCTCTCCAAAACAGTAAAAGGGCGCAAACTGGATGAAGTTTGATGCTGTGGCCTTATGGGAGCTCTGATCTCATATTGTGCATTCGTTCTCCAAGGCGATTGGTAGATGATAAGAGGCAAGAAGTGCGATGTATGTCGTCTATGTCTGCAAGTGAAGGCACTGTGTAGGTCGCACATCCTTCGTGAGTTCTGCTATGAACATGATGAATCAGGCAATGGGCGAGGCGCGATGCATATTCAAACGCCTGATCGTACGAGTCGTCTCACGAAACGGACGATCCAGAAGGGGTGTCGTGAGTACCTATTCTGCGAAGAATGCGAACAGATATTCTCTCGTTACGAAAGAGTCTTTTGCGAATCGTGGAGAGGCAGCGGGAGGCTCAATGGTCCATTTGAAGTTGGCAAGCCAGTGGTGCTGGATAACGTAGACTATCATACCACAAAACTCCTCATCTTGTCCGTCCTCTGGAGATCCAGTGTGTCCGAGGAATTTAGTACAGGTGTTCAACTTGGGCCGTATGCCGAGAAGCTTAGAGCCATTCTTATCAAGGGTGAATATGTACCACCTGATCACTACCCTGTGCTCGTGAAGCTTATACTGGATACAAATGGGATGCCAGCCACCGGATCAGTGGCTAATCCAGTTCACTTGAAGAATGAGCGATTTCATCTGTACTTCATGCTTTTTATGGGATGTGAGTGGCTGGTGTTTATGTCGGATCACGGAGTACCGAAGCCTTTCGATGATTTGAAGGAGTATTTTCAAGAGGGGCAACTGCACCTGATCCCCGTGGGCTACACAGGAAGCCTGTATATGAAGGAATTTATGAAGCGGATTATTGCTGATGAGGGTCTGTAGGAACGCCGGTGTGCTACGGGATCTGGAACCTCTGTTTAGTTGCTGTTTGAACCCCAAAGGGGTGAAAAGCGGTTAGCCGGGGTTGAGCGAGGCTTGCCGAGCGAGCCCCCGGAATCGGGCTCCCATATGCTGAACGAAAGGGCTTCAGGATGAAGATATCCAAGGCGATGGCTCGCCGAATGATCGTGACTTGCCAGGGACTCGATGGCAGTTGGGATCTCCCGAAGGGACGTGACGCCGTCGCAGAAATCGTCTCGCGGCTGGGGTACGTGCAGATAGATGCAATTGCGGTCCTCCAGCGTGCACATCATCACACGATCTGGTTGCGCCAGCCACAGTACGAGCCCGATATGCTTCACGCTCTGCTGGCAGAGGATCGGCGCGTGTTCGAGTATTGGGCGCCGGCCGCATCATATGTGCCAATGTCAGACTATCGCTACTATCTGCCGCAAATGCGCGACGCGACTAAACACCCACACGTCAGACGTTTTCTGGCCACCAATGCCTCGCTCGGAGATGACGTGCTTGATCGTATTCGCAGCGAGGGGCCACTGGGTGCGGCTGATTTCGCTGCTCCCGAAGGCAAGAAGCGGGGGTCTTGGTGGGACTGGAAACCGGCCAAGCACGCATTGGAGGCGATGTTTGCAATGGGCAAGCTGATGGTCACAGAGCGGCGCAATTTTCAGCGCATCTACGATCTGGCCGAGCGGGTCCTGCCGGCGGGCAGCGACACAAGGGAGCCCACTGCCGAAGAATGGGCGCGGTTTGCCGTCCGTCGATCACTTGGAACATGTGGTTTGGCATCCGCCAGAGACGTCCAGTGGAGTGGTTGTCGGCGAGGGATTGTCGAAGCTCTCGAGGAGCTGACTGCCGATGGCGAGGTGACCGAGGTGCGGGTCGCTGGGCTGGACGACGGGATGCAGTACTACGCCTTGACGGCGAGCCTGGCGCAAGCAGGGGGAAGATCGAACCGCAAGAAGCATATGCACATTCTGTCACCGTTCGATGGCGCGGTTACACATCGCGGGCGTCTGGAGGCCTTGTTTGACTTCGAATACAAGCTCGAATGCTATTTTCCGGAGGCCAAACGCCGGTGGGGGTACTTCTGCTTACCGATTCTCTGGGGCCACCGCTTCGTCGGCCGGATCGATGCCAAGGCTGACCGGAAAAGGCGAACGCTGACTTTGAAGAAGCTCATGTTTGAGCCGGCGTTCACTGACTATGACAAGCTCATCGAACCGCTGGCAGCGAAGTTGGGCGAGATGGCTGTCTTCAACATGTGCGAGGAGATAGTCATTGAGGCCTCTCAGCCGAAGAAGCTGCGTGCGGCTATTCAGCTCGCCGCCAATCGCCACATTTCATGAGCGGCGAAAACGGGGCTGGGTTCCGGGGGCTCTCTCGGCAAGCTTCGCTCCGTAAATTAGGGACGGTGCCCTATTTAAATAGGAATAGTCCGAAATAGAAATATATAAGGCACGGTGGGGCTGTCG
>CBDUQP010000215.1:0-4010 GCA_965369385.1 uncultured Phycisphaerales bacterium | reverse complement strand
AAGGATTGATGACAACTCACGTTATCTGCCGCCAGAGAAATTTATCGCACACGTTTCGAGGATTTTCGGGCGTTTTGTGTATTCACATTGTTTTCTGGCGGCAGTTATCTTGTTCGACCTTTTTTCCGATTAGACTCCGGCAGTTGACGGGAAGTATGGGGTTAGCAGCCCGTTGAAAAAGCTGTTCCTGCTACATACGGGCCCTCCTTCGGCGGGCAGGCCTTTCACCTGCGCGTCTGCGTCATGAAAACTCGACAATTCACCCGAATTGCCTTCATTTTCATTCCTTGGTGCTCGGTGAAATTCCGCGTACTCGCTACGGAACCCATTTTTCAACGGACCTAGTATCGGCTGGTCGTGCGACACGTTCAGCGAAGCCATCCGTAGTGTGCTGGATTCAGGCGAGTTAGCAAATCGTACTTTTTTAGTGCTATATAGAGTTGAAATCGTACTTTTTTGGTGCTATATAGATGTGTAGGTCAGAACCGGCCGCGCTTTGCGGGCGAGTGACTACCTTGATTGGCGGAAGGTGAGTTATGCTTTCTTTGACGAAGAAGACCGGATATGCGTTGGTGGCGATAAGTCATCTGACTGGTCTGGAAGATGGCGAGCGTGCCAGTTCTCGCGAGATTGCCAATGCGTACAACATTCCCGCATCACTCCTGATGAACGTGCTGAAGGAGCTGGCGGGGGTGGGGTATGTCGAGTCGACTCGCGGTGCGCATGGTGGGTATCGCTTGTGTATTAATCCCGAGGATGTGACGCTGGCTGATCTGGCGGAGTCTATTGAGGGCCCGGTGCGGATGGCCGAGTGCATCACGAAGGATGTGGGTGAAGCCGAGTGCACATGCCAGATAATGGCGAACTGCCCGGTGGCCGATCCCGTGCATCGGGTCCACAGGAAACTGCGGGATTTCCTGAGCACGATATCTCTGGCGGAACTCGTTGTGCCTGGTTCCCTGGCCGCAGCAGCGGGCAGGAAAGGGGCTGAGAAGTAGTGAACCCGCTGGTTTCGCCCGTCAGAAAATGCCGGGCAGGCTTGCTGGCGTTGATAAATGAGGATGTGAACATGGCGATCAAATTTCCAATATATATGGATCACAACGCGACCACCCCGGTCGATCCGCGAGTGCTGGACGCGATGCTTCCTTACTTCTGCGAGAAGTTCGGCAACGCAGCCAGCAATAGTCACCCGTACGGTTGGAAGGCGGCAGACGCCGTTGAAAACGCTCGGCAGCAGGTGGCGTCGCTGTTGGGGGCAAACGCGAAGGATATCGTGATTACCTCGGGCGCTACCGAGAGCGATAACCTCGCGCTCAAAGGCACAGCCGAGGCGTATCGCGCCAAGGGCAACCACATAATCACTTCCACCATCGAGCACAAAGCCGTCATTGACACGTGTAATTGGCTGGAGAAGAACGGTTGCAGCGTGACTTGGCTCAAGCCGGACGAGTATGGCCTGATCTCCGCCCAGCAGGTGGCGGACGCCATAACCGACGAGACGATTCTCGTATCGCTGATGCTGGCGAACAATGAAGTAGGCACGCTGAACCCGCTGGCGGAGATCGGCAAGATCACTCGCGAGCGCGGCGTGTTCTTCCACACCGACGCCACGCAGGCCGTCGGCAAGATTCCCATAAACGTGGATGAACTGGGCGTGGATATGCTGAGCATGTCCGGACACAAGCTGTACGGCCCCAAGGGTGTCGGCTGCCTGTATGTGCGTCGAAGCAAGCCGCGCGTGGCGCTGGCCTGTCAGATGCACGGTGGCGGGCATGAACGCAAGATGCGCAGCGGAACGCTGAATGTTCCGGGCATTGTGGGCATGGGTATGGCATGCGAGATAGCCGGTGCGGAGATGGTAAACGAATCCGCGCGTTTGACTGTTTTGCGTGATCGCCTGCAAGAGGGAATCGAGACGAAGGTGGGCCATGTCAAGCTCAATGGGCATCCCTCCGAGCGTTTGCCCAACACGCTGAACATGTCGTTCTCGTATATCGAGGGCGAGGCGTTGATGATGAAGATAAAGGATGTTGCGGTGTCTTCGGGCTCTGCATGCACAAGTGCCACGCTGAAGCACAGCCACGTTCTTAAGGAGATGGGTGTTGCCGATGAGCTGTCGGCCAGTTCGATTCGCTTTAGCCTAGGCAAGAGTAACTCTGCCGAGGAGATTGATTACGCGATCGAGCACGTTGCCAAGGCCGTGGAAGAACTCAGAGAGATGAGCCCGCTATACGAGTTGGCGATGGAGCAGATGGATATCGGTCAGTAGACCGGCCTCGGTTTTCCGGACTATCGATAGTATTTAATGATAACGTCTTGAGCGTTGTGGAGCAGAGATATGAAATATAGCGAAAAAGTGATGGACCACTTCTCGAACCCTCGCAATATGGGTGCGCTGGATAAGAATTCGAAGAACGTAGGCACGGGAATCGTCGGAGCTGCCGAGTGTGGTGACGTTATGAAGCTCCAGATTGAAGTGGACGATGACGGGCGGATAGTTGATGCGAAGTTCAAGACTTTCGGATGCGGTGCGGCGATTGCGTCAAGCTCGCTGGCCACCGAGTGGTTGAAGGGCAAGGATGTCGACAACGCTGGCGAAGTGAAGAATGCTCAAATTGCCCAGGAGCTGTCGCTACCGCCGGTGAAGGTACACTGTTCGGTTCTCGCCGAGGATGCCGTGAAAGCGGCGATTCTGGACTGGAAACGCAAGAACGGCAAGGCAGAAGAAGTGGAAGCAGCAGTAGTGGAAGAAGGAGCCTGACATGGCATTGACTATGACAGAACTGGCGGCCGCGAAGGTTAAGCAGGTGTTTAGCGAGAACGGGATGCCTGAAGGTTCGTGTCTTCGCCTGGGCGTAAAGGGCGGAGGTTGCAGCGGGTTCAACTACACGCTTGATGTAGCCGCAGAGCCGGCCGAAGGCGATGAAGTGTTCGAATGCCACGGTGTTAGAATCATCACCGATCCCAAGAGCTACCTCTATCTGATCGGAACCGAGGTTGATTACAGCGATGATCTGCTCAAGGGCGGTTTTGTGTTCAACAATCCCAACGCCAAGAACAGTTGCGGTTGCGGGGCGAGCTTTTCGGCGTAAATCGGCGTGAGTAGCGTGAGTCGCATGAATCTTGAGACTGAAAGGGTATGCCAGTGAGTGAGGAAGAATCGGCAGTTTCGCCGCTGAAGTGCAGCACCTGCAAGCGGGCGATGTCAACGCCGTTAGTGTGCGATTATTGCCATTCGGTCAATCCGTGTGCGATTTCAAGTGACCACTTCGAATTGCTCGGTATAGAGCCCGCGTTCGATATCGACTTGAAAGAACTCCAACGCAAGTTCATCGCGCTAAGCCGCCACGCCCATCCCGATTTTCACAGCGGGGAATCCGAAGAGGTGCAGAAGCTGCATATGCAGGTGTCGGCCGCTTTGAACAATGCCTACGGAACCCTGAAAGACCCCGCCGAGCGTGCGGCGTATCTGCTGAAAATGCTGGGCGGAAAGACTTCCGCCGAGGACCAGTCGGTGTCGCAGAGCTTTCTCGAAACGATGATGATGCTTCAGGAAGAACTCGTCGACGCCAAGGGCGACGGGGATTCCGGCGAAATGGATCGCCTGCGCGATGTGCTGCGAACCCAGCATGACGGGCTCATGAAATGCATCGGCGAGCTGTTCGATAAACACCGCCAGGCCGTATCGTGCAGAGCGGTCAGCGACGAACTGCTCGGCGAATTGCGGCAGTGTATCAACTCGGTCTCGTACGTGAAAAAGCTCATCATGATGGCAGAGTGATCTGAGGAATGGCGGGAACTGCCGGCGAGCGAATAGAAACACAGGCACAGGAAGACAATTCAATGAGTGATTCGGTGATTATCGGTATTGATCTTGGCACCACGAACTCGCTGGTTGCGCACATGACGCCTGGCGGGCCGGAGGTTATTCGCGATGCGAGCGGTGATGGGATCATTCCCAGCGTGGTGGCTTTCGGTGCGGGCGGAAGTGTGACGATTGGCGCAGA
>CBDUQP010000214.1:0-4023 GCA_965369385.1 uncultured Phycisphaerales bacterium | reverse complement strand
AGACAAAAGCAGAAAGCAATGAAGCAGCCGGAACCAAAAAACAGCTTGCAAAAAGGCAAAGCAGTGAGATATACAGAGCCCAGCAAGGGTGACCTATTTTGAAGCGCCCATTGACACAAAGCGATTTGCCACTTGTTCAGGTTACAAGAATCAATCTGATTCGACATCCGATCCCCTAGCTTGGCCGTGATCTACGACTTCGGGGCATAGGTCCTAAAATGCCTCATGATGCTCAAAGAATGCCGCCACTGCAAGAAAAGGCGAAGAGACGGCGAGTCTACACTAACCCGCACAGCAATCGACCTGCTCAGTATTCTCTCAGGAAGATTACTTACAATCTGCTGGTTGAGTTGTTGCACGTTTGGCAGTTTCGATGCGTTTGAGTGTCTGCTTTGCCTGCTCGATGCGGGACCATTCGTAGCTGGCCTGTTCTGCCTTTAGCAGCTTCATGGCGGCATCACGATTGCACTTGATCAGCCACAAAGCCTCGGCGGCCGCACATCGCACCTTGTGATCACGATCCTTCATAGCAATCGCCAATGCGCCCGCGGCGGCCTTCGCAGCCGGCCCAATCTTGCCCAAAGTCTCCGCGGCAGCCTTGCGAACATCCTTATCTGGATGCTTCATATCCGTGACAAGTGGCGCCACAGCGATGTCAGCCCGGCCGGTAATTTTCCAAAGCGAAAACGCCGCCCCCTGGCGAACTCCGTCATCAGCATCGCTCAGGCACACCTTCAATGCCTCGATTGCCTTCTTGTCAACATGACGTGCCTTGCCGAGTCCTCGTGCGGCCGTGGCACGAACCTGATAGTCGTAGTCACTCAGTAGCCCATTCAACATGCCTGCAAGTCGCTTGGCTTGCGGCGTGTCGGCGGCCGCCATATCACAAATCCCGTCAACTGCCTCGCGACGCGCACTACCACAGTCCTTTTCGATCACAGCACTAAGCAATGGCAATGTCGACGCCAAGTCGCCTCGCGTTGTCCAGAGCGCACGCGCGCAGGATACACGAGACCAGATCAGTTCAGTCTTCATCCCCTTCCGCATCTCAACTTCCAACAGGTCAGATCCGATCCCTGTTACCCTGCAGGCCCTTGCAACAACAGGCAAGATAAACCCATCATCATCCCTTCTGAACGCCTTAAGCAAGAAAGGCTCTGCAAATTCATAGATGCATCGTCGTGGCCTCCCATCTCTATCACTAATACCCAGAGCAAACACCCCCACAAACTTGGAATGGTCGTCAAGAGTTCGCATAAGGGCATCGGAGACAATCTTGTCTCGAATCCCATTATTCACCAACGCCTGTGCTGCCACCTGTCTCACCCTGCTATTCGGATCCCCTATCGCATGCACAAGTGAGGCCACCGCAGCCGGAGTAAGTGAATCTCGCCCAACAAACTCTTCGAATGCCTTCAATCTACTCCTCTTATCTTTGGCACATTCGAGAATCACACGAGTGAAGATATCGTTATCGCACTCCAGCAAGTCAAGAATTTCCGTCGCCCTGAGTTTAGCATTGGAGTCGGCGGTGTCGAGCTTGTCCATGAGGAGCTTCAGAACATGGGCACGATTATGATACCCCACTGCCGCCCATATCTTGGGCAACTTCCACTCACGGTCGGCATCAAGCGTACAAAGAAGTATCGGTCCGCAGCGTTCTGCATCCCTTGTGACCTGCCAGAGAGCCAGCGCCACATCCCAACGATCTTGCCCCTTGGCAGACTTGAGCAGTTGAGTCAGGCCCTTCACAGCGGCCGACGCCTGCGGGCCGATACTGCCAAGCGTCTTTGCCGCAGGCAATATGCGAGAGTCGCCACCAAAACGCTCGCCATCGAGCATCTTCACGAGGACGGGCACAGCCGCGGCAGCATCAGGGCCCATTTCGGTCAGCACCCCAAACACAGTCTTGTCCGCTCTGTCCCCACTGGCCAGCACTTTCAAGAGAACGGGAATCACTGCCTTAGCATCTCCCGTGACACGCCACAATGCCCTTGCGGCTTCTGCTTGCACAAAAGGCGATTCATGGCGCATGGCCTTCTTCAGTGCGAGCAGAACTTCAGGCGTGGGTTTGCCGATGGTTGCCATTGCCCTTGCTGCAGCGGCTCGCACACGCTCAGGGGATTCCCTCGTTCCAGCAACAATCTCGGCCAGCCGACCTGTTGTCACACGTGCGGCCGGCCCCATCTTCTCCACAAGCCCCATCGCTGCAACCAGGGAGTCTTCCTCACTGCAGTTGTCCAGGATGTCTGTAAGGGTTGGCAGAACCTGACGCGGCATCCTGCACATCTTCCACAGGAGCGATGCGGCTTCAACACGCATCGTAGGGTTCTTATCCTTCAACAGCCTGAGTAGCGAAGGCACCATCGGCCTCACAGCCCGACACATATGTGAATCCTTGAGTTCCTCCAAGGCAGCAGTCCGAACGGACTTGTCTGAATGATGCAACAACTCGGCAATTACGCTGATGGCCACCGGATCAAACCTGGCAGACCAGAGAGTCTTGGCAGCAGCCAGGCGTACATTCGGCTCATCCATCTTCATGTGCTTCTTCAACAAAGCAACGACATCGTTCGAAGTTTGCACATAGCTGAACCTTGCTGCCTCACAGGTGAACACTCTGACATCAACCGATTCGCTCTTCAGCAGTCCAGTGATGGCTGTTATCACTCGTGGATCGCGTGGTGATACTCCGACAACGACCTCAATCGCCATCTTGCGAAAACGCCCAGGCTTTGTAGCGTTCTCGGCATATCGGATCAGCGATGGTATGAACAGCCTGCACAGATCGGGACGATCATCGTACCAGAACTTTGAGAGTACCACTTCTGCAACCTTTTCATCGTCGCTCTCAAGTACAGTATTCATGGCCACGAGCATCGCCGGCGATTCGCTCTTGCCGATGGCAGACGAGACTGAATAGACAGCGGCATTCCGCACATCCTTATTCTTATCTTTCAGTGCCCCCGCAAGAGCGCGCAGCACTTCCGGCTTGCGGATGGCATCGTCGGATTCACCCAACGCCTCTGCCGCCGCCGCACGCAATCTAACCCCTGATGCAGTCAGACACGTAACAAAGACAGGCACAGATTCCTTGCAGTCAGGATCAATCCGCGATATTGAGATGACAGCTATTCTTCTGAAATCCTCTGAAGCACTCCTTCTGCCCGCGATGTCAAGAAGTTGCGGCAGCATATATCGAGCATCTTCGCCCATCCCCCCGATCACATACGCAGCAGCGACACGCACTCTCGCATTGTCATGTGTCAACCCGGCTACAGCGAATGGCATGGCGTCTTTGGCAGCAGGCCACAGCCTGCCAAGACTCAAAAGTGTGTTGGTATGCGTAATTGGATCCGGATTGTCACCCAGAATCTCGATCAGCACGGGTACGGCTAACTTGCCAATTACATCAAGCTCCTGCATGGCAGCAGTCTTCACGTTACGATCCTTCGATGCAAGCTTCTTGACCAGCGCACTGATTTCCTGCTTTGTCGCCACCCTGCTTGGTATCGCAGACGCAGACGCACAAAACACGCTGACCAACACAAGAACTGCGTACACCCCACACTTCGCCATAATACTCTCTCCCACATTTCTCGAAACGGACACACAACACCCTTCTTCACATCAAACTACGCATCGCATCATAGCATGCTGACCCGACGAATCAACATTCCATGATATGTATACGATCACGACTGCGCACGGCCAACGATTCTGGGCACCATAATCGAGACAAACTGCAAATGGCGTAGTCCATGAATGATGGACAATGGAAACGTAGGCTCATGCAGCCTGAATTGCTATTGACTGATCCTGCTGTCATATGCAGCCATACTGCAGATCGCCCAAACACCCGGCTGCAAAATCATGGCCCCAGTGAAATGTACTGATGAGGCGTTCACATCGCCAGATTCATGTATTGCTGACCCGGGCGATGGGAGCCTTGAGACGCTGGCATCCTACTAGTACTCTGTCCCACCTAAATTGATGGGTATAATCGTTTTAGTTTTATTCTGG
>CBDUQP010000213.1:0-4024 GCA_965369385.1 uncultured Phycisphaerales bacterium | reverse complement strand
GCCTGATTCCTGAAAGTGAGGGAGACCGATCCCAAGGCAAAGGTTATAGTAATGACCGGCTATAGTGTGCAGGATTTGCTGGACCAAGCCATTGAGAATGGCGCGTGGTGTGTTCTCCGCAAACCCCTGGACATGAAGCGTGTGGTGAATATCCTCAACAAGATCGATCCGCAAGCTACCTGAGGCGTTGTCGGCTTGGAATGACGTGCTCTATGAATGACGGACACTGGTTGGGAGGTTATACTGTTGCCGCAAGCAGGATTGTTCCTACAGGAGTTTTCGTAACACAAATTCGCCGTTAGAAAGAACCAGGCAGGAGAAGTTAATGTCGTTTCCCCGGACAAAGATTGAAAACGTATCCGTGCCGAGAATGCTGATTGGGATTAACTGGTTTATGGGCTATTGCCACCAGACCCAGGCCAAGAGCAAGTTCAACACGCATTACATGACGCGGCAGCGAATTGCCGATATTATCGCCACCTTTGTCGAAGAAGCCGGTATCGATTGCGTATACGGTGTGCTCGCCGACTGGACCAAACTCGTTGATGCGATCAAAGATGCAGAAGACAGAACCGGGCGGAAGATCACCAGAATCACCACGCCGGATTTGCCCACTGGGGCTGACCAGGAATCGCTGGATCAGGCCGCCTGCATGCTGGACAGGCAGGCCGCCATGGGCGCGGCCATATGCCTCCCGCACCAGGGATGCACCGATGCACTGATAGATCGCCGCAATCGCCGCATAGATATGATGGATACTTATTGCGCCATGATACGCGAGCGGGGCATGGTGCCGGGCCTGTCCACGCACACGCCCGAAGCCGTCGTCTACGCCGATGAGACCGAGCTGGACGTGGCTACCTACGTCCAGATATACAACGCAGCCGGTTTTCTCATGCAGGTGGAAGCCGACTGGGTACACCGCATGATCCACAACGCCAAGAAGCCGGTCATAGCGATAAAGACGCTGGCGGCGGGGCGGCTTCAGCCGCTTGTTGGGATGTCATTCGCATGGTCCACCCTGCGGGATCAGGACATGGTGTGCGTCGGCACGATGACACCCGACGAAGCAAAAGAGCTGATCGAAATCTCATACTGCATATTCGAACGCCGCGGGCCGAACATGGACCTGCAACGTACCCGCTCGAAATCGTCTATGGAAGGTATGGAAAGCATGGAACCCCACTCCTGACCTCGGCGAAAGTGATTCCTGGCGTGGGTGGCGCGTCTACAGCCACCTGCCAAACCATTCGACACTCAGCCTGTGAGCTTCAGCACTGTAACGATGCTCGTGGTCCAGATGAGCGGCCGAGAACTTCTCGCCTACGCCAAGCAACTTGTACAACTTGGCAAGTTCGCATTCCGCGGCCAGGAGGCTGTCGATATTCGGAACGCCGGCGTCTTGCAGGCCGGTGATATTCAAAAACGGTTTTGGGGCTATCGTCGCGGCGATGTGGTCCATGTCGGTTGGCAGCAGCGGGCTTGCGTTTTGCAGATGGCGAGCAAGGCGAGGGTAATTGTAGGTTGCGATAATCCCATTGGCCAGGCGATTCCGCCACACGCTCCAGCCGCACACTGAGACGGCTGCGGCGATGCGATCATCAAAGGCCGCACCCCACAGGCTCATGTCGCCGCCCTGCGACCAGCCGGTAACGCCAACACGCCCCATATCAACTTGCGGAAGACTCTCCAGGCAGTCCACCGCCCTGGAAACATCCCAAAGTGACATTCCCACTCGCGACCAATCGGGAAAACAGGCATCAAGATCACTGGTATCGTACGGCTTCAGCCCGGCGCGAAGACGTTCGCCGGCGCACGGGTAGTCCGGGCAAATAACCACATAACCGAGCTCGGCAAAAAGATGCCCGTATCCTTCGGGATCCTCTTCAAACAGTTTCGGTGAGATGCCCGCCGGCGCATCCTTACCGTAGTTCTTCGTCATTGACGATCCTGCCAGGCACACTATCGCCGGCGCTGGCCTCGTCGCGGCCTTGGGCAACATGAGCCACGCCCAGACAATGTCATCACTCGCATTACCGTAGCGAACCTTCTTGCGGACGTAGCTTCCGCAGTCGCTCTCGCTGACAATTTCAGCATTCAGCGCGGGCGATGCACTGAATGGAGGACGCCCGACGATATCCAAAGCCGCCGATCGCGCATGAGTATGGTGCGATTGCAGATCAGCAGGGCTATCGGGACAAATGAACGGTTCACTTTGGAACACTTGCTGCTCAAGCGGGCAATCAGGCATTGTGTCTTCCTTGCGGTTTGTTGCGGTACTACCGCTGAAAGGCAACGACGAAAGAAAAGTGCGGCACGCTTATTCCCATTCGATGGTGGCCGGCGGTTTGGATGAGATATCGTAGACTACTCGGTTCACGCCTCGCACTTCGTTGATTATCCGGTTGGAAACCCTTGCCAGCACATCGTAGGGAATTCGCGACCAGTCGGCGGTCATGAAGTCTTTGGAGTCTACCGAACGCAGGGCGATCACGTTTTCGTAGGTCCTGCCATCGCCCATGACGCCCACCGACTGCACAGGCAGCAGTACCGCGAACGCCTGGGATGTCTGGCGGTAAAGGTCGGCTGCGATGATCTCTTCCAGGAATATGTTGTCGGCCTTGCGGAGGACTTCCAGCTTCTCCGGCGTGATATCGCTGATGCACCGCACTGCCAGACCCGGGCCCGGGAACGGATGACGCCACACGAGTTGCTCGGGCAGGCCCAGCAGTTCGCCGACCTGTCGCACTTCATCCTTGAACAGGTCTCTCAGCGGTTCGATGAGATCGAAACCCAATTGCTCGGGCAGTCCGCCAACGTTGTGGTGCAGTTTGATATTCGCTGCCTGACCGGCAAGCGAGTGCCCGCTTTCTACCACGTCGGGATAGAGCGTGCCCTGGGCCAGGAACTTGGCGTTTGGAATGTCGGCGGCCGCGAGTTTGAATGAATCGATAAACGTTGCGCCGATGATCTTGCGTTTTTCCTGCGGATCGCTCACGCCTGCCAGCTTGCTGATGAATTCGTCAGCGGCGTGCACCGTTGTGAGGTTCAGCTTGAAGTGATCCTTGAATGTGCTCTCGACGAACGGAACTTCATTCATGCGAAGCAGACCGTTATCGACAAAAATACATTTCAGGCGATCGCCGATTGCCTTGTGCAGCAGGGCTGCGACTACCGAAGAATCCACGCCGCCGGAAAGCCCGCAGATTACGTTTTCGTCTTCGCCAACTGTCGCCCGAACGTCCTCGATCACGGAATCTATAAATGCTGCCATCCGCCACGAGCCTTCGCAGCCGCAGATGTCGTAAAGGAAGTTCACGAATATCTCGGTCCCGTGCGGCGTGTGCGTTACCTCGGGGTGGAACTGCACGCCGTAGAACGGGCGGGTCTTGTGCTTCACCGCGCCGATGGGGCACGTGGGGGTTGCCGCCAGCGGGATGAAGTCATCATTCAGCGTTTGCACCTGGTCGCCGTGGCTCATCCACACGCTGGTGTCGGTGGGGATGTTCTTCAGCAGTACATCTGGATTGGTGATAGTGAGGGACGTGCGGCCGTACTCTCGTGAACTGGCGGGCTTCACGTCGGCGCCCAGAATCTGCGCGGCGATCTGCATACCGTAGCAAATGCCCAGCACCGGTACGCCCAGGTCCAGAAGCTCCGGGCAGCATCTCGGCGCGCCTTCGTCATATACGCTGGAAGGTCCGCCGGTGAAGATCAGTCCCTTCAGGTTGAGTGCCTTGAGTTCTTCAACGGTAACGTCCGGACGTGCGAGAACACTGTAGACACCATTCTCGCGGATTCGCCGTGCGATTAGTTGTGCATACTGGCTTCCGAAATCGAGGATTACAATTGTCTCGGGATTTTTTGCGCATGAAGCTGCCGATGAAGAGTTTTCTGGTATTGCGTCGCCTTGTGCGGTCATCTTTGGCCCTCAGCTCTGTCTGCCATGGAGGAAACCGCACATGATATGTTTTCGGAACGCTCAAGGCAACTTTGGAAAAATCCGGCACCCGTTTGGATGACT
>CBDUQP010000212.1:0-4096 GCA_965369385.1 uncultured Phycisphaerales bacterium | reverse complement strand
TGTCATTTGACGGTACCAAGGACGCCGATATGCCAAAGTGGATAACCACCAGCAGGACACCTCGCATTATCCGCGTTCACAACGATTCACGCCTTGGGCTGAAGGGCAAGGTAACACTGCGGTTTGGGCCGGTGGACGTACCTGACTTGCAAAAGATTGGCGAATTCGCCGCCGGCGAGTTGGCCCCGGGCGAGTCCCGAACATTCGAGTTCAGCACGCATAATTCCCGCGCGGACGGATATATCGCTTCGGTTCGCCTGGCAGACGGTAGAGAAGTAGTGGTCGACGGTTTGTGGGATTTCAAGCCTCATGCGTTCACTGCCCATAACATGCAGAACATGTTGCATTCTCGCAGCGTGGCGCGGTTCGTGGTAGTTCCGCTGGCTGAGCCCAAAAAGATGTTCGGCATCGGCAATACCACAATGGTGAAGACCGGTGCCAGGAATCCCAATTCTTATCTCGAACTGCACCGCCAGATTCGACACGCGGAAATGGCGTGCGTTCGCGGCGGTTCGGGGGACGAAGAGACCTTCATGTGGGCTGTAGCGGGTGGAGTGCCAGTCTATGCCCAAAAAGAGTTCGACAACGTCCCAGCCTCGCTGAAGAAGTTCGCCAATCCCTGCCGACCATCCCGCATCGACGTACACAGCAAGGAAGGCCAGGCGCATCTCCGCAAGTCCGGTGAGTCCTATGGTAAGCAGCTCGCAGCCAATCCGCTGGTCGCGGGCGTACAGGTGGCCAACGAGCAATATTGGGTTAACGGCGGAATGCCATGTCCCACTCGCCCGGCCGACGAGCACTTCCGCGCGTGGTGCAAGAAACGCTACGCCACGGTCGCGAAGGTAAATAGCTTGTGGGGCACCAACTACAAGACATGGGATGACGTGACCCAGGTTATCTCCGAAGCGTACTACAATGACCTCAAAGCCGGAACAAAGAAACGGATGCACTTCAGTGGTCTGTTCTGGGGTCGCACCTGGCCGAAGAAAGCACTCCAGGAATTGCGCCGCAAACCGGGAAAGACGATGGACTGGCTGCGTTGGCGCACTGAAACCGGCATCTGGGCATATAAGTTGTTCATCGATGCCGCCAAAAAGCATGACAAACGGACGCTGTACGGTACCGATCTGCCGATCACCAATTTCTACAAGCAGTTCTTCATTCCATTTGTGCGGGCGACGGACGCAGCCATGGTCAACGTCCGCTACACTTCCGGATATCACGTATCGTTCGGTGTGCCGCAGGAGTGCATGGACAGCCTTGAGATGGCCGAATCCATTGCCGTCGAGCAGAACAAACCGTTCTGGGGCGTCGAGATATATCATCAACCGAGCTGGCCGGCCGAGTCGGTTGCGTTGCAGAACTGGGGCCTGATTGCCCACGGTATGAGCGTACCGATGATATTCTCATGGCATCCCAAGTCTGATCGCGCCCGTGTGACGAAAGTTCTTGAATGGGAGGAACGCCGGGATCTCAAGACCAAGGATCCGTTCAATCGTTCCTGTTGGTATATGATCGATGCCGACGGTGCGCACCTGCCTGCCTACGATACGTATGTCCGCTCACTGCGAGAGGTGCGTCGTTACCACCAGGAGCATGACGGCAACAGTATTCGCCGCAATCCCACTGAAATCGCCTACTACATATCGAACGATTCATCCGAATACGATACGCTCACCACTGCCGCCACGCCCTGGGGAGCAGTTGCCCAGCGGACATGCTTCAACCTTATCTACCTGCTTCGCCTGGCGGGGATCACGGCCAACTACGTCGACGATCTGACCCTGCCCGACAAGGTGGGCAAGTACAGGGTTGTCATCGTGCCATACGCCAAGGTGCTTTCGCAGGATGCTGCGGCCAAGCTGGCCGGATTCGCCAAAAGCGGCGGCCGTGTTGTGCTGGTTGGGCCCGCGGGCCAGATGGACCCATGGTTGCGCAAGTACGATAATCTCGGCGGACCTGCATGGAAGGAACTTGCGTGGAAGGCGCCGGACTATAGGGAAGTGTTCTTCCCGTATGTGTTCGATCTCAACGTTGCACTTTATGGCGAGCCGGAGGTGTCATCCACGGACAAGGCCGGTACGAAGGACGAGAAACGCGGGGCAGCGGCCCCCCGAAGCAAGTTGTTCCGTGGAGTCAACTTCGGCCGGCCTGCCGGGAGCACGCCGATTCTCGACAAGAAGGGCAAGGTAGTTGGATACCACCGGCGTTGGGGTAAGGGGATGCTCGTTGCATACGGTATTATTCCCGACACATGGAGTGGCGATCCGCACGTATCTTCGCACTTGAGCGGATGGATGAATCAACTTGTGGAGCTGGCCAGGCTGCGATACAGCGGCCGGTGGACACTGCTGAAGGCATCGGAGCCCAAAGGTAATAGATTGGGCGCCGGCGAGCCGGTTGTGGATCTGGTTGTGCGGGTCAAGTCGCCAACCGAGAAGTTTGTCTTCGTGCTCAATCAGGGCGGCGGGGGCAAAGGGCTCGTGCAGGTTCCGGTGGGCGACGGTACATGGCAGGCGGATAATGTGATCGATCCGAGCAGGCCAGTTGTCGGCAGGGTGAAGAACCGCGTCTGGTCCTCACACGTGACCGTGACGCCGTTGGGCTATAGTGTCATTCGGTTGCATCGAAAGTGAGCCGCGCGTGAGAAGGGAATGTGGGCAGAATAGGGGCATCTGTCCGCGAATATCGCTGCATTTGTTGCAAGACTCGCAGAATCTTGCGTCTCGGCGCAACGCGGCTGCGAAACAGATACTTGCGATTACGAAACCTGCAACAACGCGGTAAATCGCTTGTGCAACACAATTGCTTCACAGTTTTTATTCAATCAAGGGCCGACCTTTTGTCGAATCACCACTAACTCTCCCCGCCAGATGCGTCATATATGGCGAGCTACTTCATGCGTTGACCTCAGGAAACGCCTTTCGCGTCTGTCGCATTTTGCCGCAAACCTGTTTTGCTATGCATTTGACACCCGAGCCGTTGCGCAGACAATAATACCCTTGATATCCCCCTTTGGGGTCCACAGATAAGGATGCGCGATGAGCAAGCAATGTGTTGGTATTGATTTTGGCGGAACGTTCTGCAAATTCGTTCTGCTTGACGAGAACTACAAAGCCGGTGAAGTGTTCCAGTTGCCTACGATCCTCGACAACGGTACTGATGGGCTCGTCGGGCAGATGGTGGCAGGGGCCCGCAAGGCCATTGAAATAGCCAAAGCTGCCGGCGACGAGGTGGTGGCTGTCGGTGTGGGATCGCCCGGGCCTCTCAGCCCGTCAAAGGGAATGATCTACGCCTTGCCGAACATACCCGGTATCAGGGATTTCCACATTCGCGAGGCAATCCAGAGCCAAGTCGGGATTCCAGCAGCTCTGGAGAACGATGCCAACGCAGCCGCCTTTGGCGAATTCCTGTGCGGCGCGGGCCAGGGGCTCAGCGATATGGTAATGCTTACGCTGGGAACGGGCGTGGGCGGCGGAATTATCATCGGCGGCAAGATACATCACGGAGCCCACGAGGTTGGCGCGGAGTTGGGGCATATTGTGGTGGTTCCCGGCGGGATAGATTGCGGCTGCGGGCAGACCGGATGCATGGAGCGGTATTGCTCGGCGAGATATCTTGCGGAGAACACGGTCAGGCGCATGGAAGAGGGTTCCGCCAGTTCGCTGTCGGCGATATTGGCTGACAAGGGCGAGATTGACGCAAAAGACATCAACGAGGCCCGCCGGGCCGGTGATGAGCTGGCGGTGGAGATGTGGGACGAGATGACCCGTTTCCTGGCCCTCGGCTGCATCAGCATCTGCCGGATCCTCGATCCGCAGCGGATTGTGCTGGCTGGCGGAATGGTGAAGGCGGGCAACGATCTGCTGGACCCGGTGAAAGAGCATTTCAAGAAGCTGGACTGGTCCATGACCAAACAGGTGACTGAAATAACCATAGCCGCACTCGGAAGCGATGCAGGTGCGATAGGAGCAGCAGGTGTTGCATGGCAGATGGTCCGCGGCGGATGATTGGCTTGTCGCAAAAACGGGACTGTACCGATTCTGGGACTGTCCCCGTTTTTGCGATAGATAGCGTACGCCGCGAAAGTGGGGAC
>CBDUQP010000211.1:0-4160 GCA_965369385.1 uncultured Phycisphaerales bacterium | reverse complement strand
ACGCAACACCTCTTTTTCATATTTTTTCAATTCCTTCCAGAAATGGCCGACGCTTTTGTCGAATCATCAACTCCTCCTGCCTGCCCGAAGCGATGCAGATGAGCGGAATTCGGATGCCCGGAAGAAGATGGACGAAATATTCGGGAACGACGGAGGTGAAAGTGATACCATTACAGTTCAGGCTCATGGGCGAGCCTGCACCGTTCTTGTTTTCGATCGACCATTTCAGGAGGTACGCACGGATGACTCGTGAACTTCGCTTCCTCGTTGTCGCCTTGGTGTTGTCGGCCCTCACCGTCCCGGTAGCTGGCCTGGCGATTCTCAAACGCCCCAAGCACTACACGTTTACCGCAGCTCAGGCATCGGAATACGATATGCGGGTCCACAACGATCAGATAGCCCTGGCCGCCGGCGCCAAGGGGGAACATCGGCTGGCGCGAATGGAACGGCTGGCCCACGACTACGCATATGGCAGCGGTATCAACAAGGGCTGGAACTCGGTGCGTGCACTGGCTCGCCTGAAGGCCGACGGGTTTGAGCTCGTGGAGACGTTGATGAACGCGGAGGACGGTATGGCGGCAATTGTCGTCAAGGACAAGCGGACCGGCGGACACGTGATCGCATTTCGCGGCACGGACACCGTGCTAACCGGTTGGAATCGGCACGGATGCGCCCCGGAGCTCGACCCCGACGCCTACACTGATCTGATCGAAGCTAACTATGCCGAGATCGGCGTCAACCAATTCCACGCACATCGGAACATCATGAAGCGATGGGCGCGTCAATACGGCAAGGACGGGAAGCTGCAGGTGACCGGCCACAGCCTCGGCGGCGGACTGGCGGGGCTGTTCACTGCGTCGTATCCAACGGTGGTCAAGAAGCTGGTGACCTTCCAGGCCCCCGCGCAGTTACCAGCTTCGGCCAGGCGATACGAACAAGCGATGGCCAAGCTTCCGCCTGACGAGCGTCCGGAGAATGTCGCCGTCATCTCCATCAACGATGCGGTCAGTTGTGCCGGGGAAATCTACGTTGGATCGCCCAAAATGATCCTCACGCTTGCCGATAACATGGGCATAACGAAGGCGTTCTGGCACCTGAGTTTCGTGATGCAGGGCGACCAGAGCGCCGGGACATCCATGGGCACCGGCAAGTACCGCGACCCGAAGGACAATCTGATTCGTGTGGAGATGGACTATAAGGAGTTTCAGGCCTTCCGATCTGTGGCACAACTGAAAGGGTCTCACTCCATCATCGAGAAGAGACGGAAATGGGATCAGTTCGCCGAGTTGCTGCGCGTTTGCCTTCGAGATCGATGCATGCTCGACATGTCAGCCGGACGCCCGCTTGACCCGGACGGAAAGACCCCGCCACCTGTAGTCGTGCAAGATCAGATCCATGAGCTATCGAGGGAGTTGTACTCCTTTGAGGCAATGCCGTTCAACAAGGCCTCAGTCACGACCATCACCGGGCGGTACGTTCGCGCACTGAGAATACTGCGCGACCAGGCGACCGGGGACGAGCTTCGCAAGAACTACGACGCAGAGGTCGAGCTGTGGGCGGAGATCGAGAAGAACACCATCTCACTGCGGGATGATCGGAAGGCCAGGAAGAAGGTCAATGATGTGAACATCAAGTTGCTGACGCGGCGGTATCACCTGCTTCGCACCAGACAGAAGATACTGGCCCCAGACGGGGAGCTCATGCTGGCCGTCCTCGTCCGCGGCCGCGGTGCCAAGATCAAGAACGTCGGCGCTACGGTGCGGATAGACGGGCCTTCCGGCACTTTCATCGGGAAGAGTACCGGGAGCGTGTTCCGGAATCTCGCGCCAGGTCATTATCGTATTCACGTCTTCGCCGACGGGTTCGAGCCGGCGTTGGCGTCCGTAAACCTGACCAAGCAACTGCCTAAGAAGCGGTTGCGCAAACTGGTCATGATGCGGGCAATTCCGAAGTGGATTCCACCACTGAGCCTGCCTGCTCCTGCGGGAACCGTGCAGGTGATTGCGCGGGTCGCCCCGGCCGGTACGCCTGTTACGACGATCTACATTCGAATCTCGCAACCGGAAAAGCAGTACATGGAAGGGTACGGCCGCATCTTGCGGTTCTGGAACCTTGCGCCTGGGCGATACGATCTGGCGGTGCTCGATTCGGGATTTCAGTCGGACGTCAAGACGGTCGAGCTGACAGCAGAGCAGATCACAAATGGCGTTCCGATTGTGCTGACGCTCCGGAAGATATATCTCGGCCAGCCACAATACGATTCGGAGGCCTACGTCAAGGCGATCAGAACGTACTACGAGACGTATCACGCTACGCTGACCAATGCCAAAGGCTACACCGAGGCCAAGCGTGACGAACTGGAGCAATTGCAGTTGGCGGCATTGCGTCATCAGAAGAGTTTTCCGCACAACAAGGTCGCTGCATTGTGGAAGAAGCTTCACGTTGAGAAGGACGCCCGCAAGAAGGAGTGGCGGGACGTGATACGGAAGGCTCCGCTAGGCCTCAAGGGGCACACACTCCAGGTCCGCGAAGAGGACCGCCCGAAGCTGCGGAGCCTTCTTAAGCAGATCGAGGCATTAGACAAGAAGGCGCACGAACAGCTGGACGCGATCAAGATTCCCAAAGACAACTGGAACTCCAGTCCGTCCAGGTTGTTCCGTGAGAAATTCTATGGCAAGGCCCGCAACGTTCGCCAGTTCCTGCCCAGCCCGCCGCATCCAGCCAACTGGACGAAAGGCTCGAAGCTTCCGATGGATCGCCTGCCTGCTGCGTTGAAAGCCCTGACGGATAACTTCCGATTGTTCAGAACCAAGCGGAGAGAGATCGGTTTCATGCTCGGTAGCGCCACGTCCCTCAAGACCAAATGGAAACCGAGAATCGAGGAGGTCAAGAGGCTCACGAAGGAAGTCGCCGACATGAAGGCAGCGAAGAAGAAGGGCAACTAAGCGGAGAAGACTCGACGCAAGTGTCTCTCGTTGAAAATGATGAGATGGTTCAGACACTCTCGGCGAAGCGTTCCCTGAACATTGAAATGGACAATTTTCCGGTCACTGTGGCGGAGCATGACGAAGACGTAGTAGGCACGAAACGTCACCGTATACACCGTGAGAAAATCGCAGGCAAGGTGCAATATACACTTCAGAGCCTAACTGATCGTCATCATGTCTTGTGTCGCCACGTTGACGTGCTCAACGAATGACGAACACTCCTGTCAGGAACACTCCTGCTTGCGGCAGCAGTATAACCTCCCAACCAGTGTCCGACATTCGTTGAGCACGTCAGCCCATGTTGGCGCACATTCCTTGATATCTCCCAGACACACCAACGTATGGTGTAAGAATCCACATAATCAGAATCCCCTTGCACCTTACATGGATATATCTGCCCATTGAAGCCCCTCTCCCTGCCGAAAATCCTATCCGGCTGTTTTTTGATCCTTAAGAAGCGGATTTGAGAGATAGTTGATAGTGATCTTGCAGTCTAAAACTCCTGCTATTGGCTGACAAGGTAGATAAGAGTAGTGTTTTCACACTGTTAGTGCAGACGATGAACGGCAACGGGGGAAAGCCGCTATTTTATCGACGAAACACAAATATTGCTACGCTACGCGGTGGTAGCTAGAAGAAGACCCCAGCAGCTTGCTTGCCACTGGGGTTCTTTCGATAGACATCGGGACTCGCTCTACCGCAGAAGGTGCTGGCGGATCCATGCGGCTGATTTTCGCGATTTTATGAACTTCTCACGAACCATTGCTTCGGAGCGGGATGGGTGTTGCTCTGACCACACGAGCCGCCAAGGCCCGGTCATCTTGGTGGTGTACTTGGAGTTCGAATGCTCGGGGTCGTTGTGCTGCTCAACGCGACGGTCGAGATCATCGGTTTGCCCGATATAGAATCGCCCGGCCGGGTTTTCAAGAATGTAGACCCAGAACATGTGTAACCCCATCAAACGAACAAAGGCCACCCAGTTGGACAGCCTTTGCGGAAAACTCCTCGAGTAGGACTCGAACCTACGACCTAGCGGTTAACAGCCGCTCGCTCTACCAATTGAGCTATCGAGGAATGTATTTAGTTTTCAGTGCTCGAAGCTTTCAACCAGCGGTTAATCCCGATGTACATCGGGACTCGCTCTACCAATTGAGCTATCGAGGAATGTATTTA
>CBDUQP010000210.1:0-4211 GCA_965369385.1 uncultured Phycisphaerales bacterium | reverse complement strand
TTGTGAAATAGCTAGTTATGTCAGATCGGCGGAACAACAACCGGACAGTAGTGGCTTTGTGGTTTGTTTCTTCGCCGCTGGGAGTTTCTGCTTTCAACATGTCACGACTAAGCCGCAGGCGGCGACGGAAGCTGCCAGAAGAATTGATGACAACTCACGTTATCTACCGCCAGAGAAATATCTCGCACACGTATGACAAACTAAGCCGATAAAGCTTGAAACGCCCAACCTAGCGGAGTAATACTCTCGGGCGCCAGACAGCACAGAACGAAAGGATACTCAGTGAGCGATACCTGCGACAATAACCCCAACAAACAAACCGCCACATCAGAACAGAAGCCCGGAATGCTGCGAAAATGGTGGCCTATCCTGCTACCGTTCGCCGTACTCATAGCAATCTCCATAGCTGGTATGTTGATAAAACATAATGCCTTAGGCAATGCAACCCATGACGAGATCAAGGGCACCAAGCTCATGGCAAAGTGGCAGAAGGACACCATCCAATTCAGGGAAATTCCCGAAATAATCAGCATCCCGCTGATGGCGTGCGTGACCGCTGCATACGCGAGTCGGCTCCGCTGGAAACCCGATGCGCTGGCGATGCTGCTGACATTGCTGGGGGCGGCTTTTTTGTGCCGCGAGATCCATTTTACCGGGACACATCGGGGAGTATACGTAGCCGTCGGCCTGCTTTTGGCGTGGGGAATCGCATGGCGAAAACGCCTCAAGCCCCCACTTGCAGACAAGCGTCACATGGCATGGGTCTATGCAGCGGCATGTGCGTATGTTCTTTCACAATTGGTGTCCAAACGTGTATTTCGGCGCATACCGACATTCCGCAACAGCGAAGAATTCATCCATATTATGTTGGAAGAGGGCATGGAACTGACTGCCCACACGATTTTTCTGCTGAGTGCTTTTGCGGGAAATCGGTCCCCTGGAGGGCACTCACAGGGCCAAGCCGGGGCAGATAGTAACGAGAAATACAGCACCAAAGCCCCCTGCGAGCCCTGCCCAAACGACTGACTTCACACCCCGATTACCCCCCTCTAAACATGATGCATTTCAGGGAAAATTCTCAGGTGCGCTTGACAAGCGGCCCTCCAAACGCCAATCATGTCTACGCTCAGGGGCAGATACTGCTGCACGCTGGAGTGCTTGCCCGCCCCGGCAGACACTGGAAAGATATGGCAAAAACAGCGAAAAAAACTACAAAACGCAAGGCTAGCTCAGCCGGTAAGTCCTCCGGAAGCAAGAGCATGGGTAAGAATCTGGTTATAGTAGAATCACCCGCCAAGGCCAAGACCATCAACCGTTATCTCGGCACGGAATATGTCGTAAAGGCATCTATGGGGCATGTGCGTGACCTCCCGCCGAAAGAGATGGGTGTGGACATCGCCAACCATTTCACCCCCACTTACGAACCGCTCGCCACTCGAAAGAAAGTACTGGCTGAGCTGAAAAAACTCGCCAAAGCCGCCCCCACCGTTTATCTCGCAACTGACCTTGACCGCGAAGGGGAAGCCATCGCATGGCACCTGGCCGAAGAGCTCAAGGTCCCCGAAGAGAAGATCCAGCGGGTAGTCTTCAACGAGATCACCGCCAGTGCGATTCGCGATGCGTTTAAGCACCCAAGCACGCTTGACATGAAGAAGGTCAACGCACAGCAGGCTCGCAGAATTCTCGATAGAATAGTGGGGTATGAAGTTTCACCGCTGCTTTGGAAGAAGGTTGCCCGAGGCCTGAGCGCAGGCAGGGTGCAGTCGGTAGCGGTGCGTCTCGTAGTTGAACGAGAACGCGAACGCGATGCCTTCTGCCCCGAGGAATACTGGCGAATCGGCGGTATCTTCACGCCAGATATGGCATCGGCTGCCGGCGTGAGCAAGAGCTGGCAGGAATTCCTCGCACAGCGTAACGAAAAAGGCAACCCGCCCACGAAGGATGCCCAGCAGCAGTTCCTCACCGAAAACAGCGCGTTCCGCACCGAACTTGCCAAGTGGAAGGGCGAGAAGTTCGATGCAGAGAACGCCGACCAGGCTCTGGAAGTCATCAAAGCACTGGCCATAACCATAGATAATCTCGACACCGTCGAAAACCCCGACGCCAAGGGCCCTGCCGCCAAAGAGACCTCCGTTACCACGTCGATTGGACCATCGGCCGCCAAGTTCACCGTCGGCGATATCAACCAACGCGAGCGTAAGAGCAACCCGCCCGCCCCGTTCACGACGTCCACGCTCCAGCAGGCAGCTTCGGTGCAGATGCACTTTTCCACGTCACGGACGATGCGAGTCGCACAGCAGCTCTACGAAGGTCTGGATTTGCCCGTAGAGGGCCACGTGGGTCTGATAACCTACATGCGTACCGACAGCACCCAACTGAGCAATGACGCCCTGACCCAGATTCGCTCGCACATTCAGGGAACCTGCGGCGATGGCTATACGCCCGAAAAACCCCGTCATTACACTGCCGGCAAACGTGCGCAGGAAGCTCACGAAGCAATCCGCCCCACCGACGTTACACGCACTCCCGAAAAAATGCGTGCCGTGCTGGATGATGCCCAGTTCAAACTCTACCAGCTTATCTGGAAGCGTTGCGTGGCCTGCCAGATGACGCCCGCTGTGTGGAAAATTACCGAGATGGCGATAGTCGCCCAGACTCCCGAAGGACAGGCCGACTTCAAAGCTCTCGGCAGGCGGCTTGGTTTTGACGGTTATCTCAGGGTCGCAGGCCTGCCCAAGGGCGGAGACCAGATCCTGCCCGAGCTCGAACTCGGATCCCCAATCGCACCGGTAGACATCGACCCGGCCCAGCACTTCACCCAGCCGCCCCCGCGATACACCGAAGCATCGCTGGTAAAAGCGCTTGAAGCCGAAGGCATCGGCCGCCCGAGCACGTACGCCAGCATTATCAAGACAATCCAGGACCGCTCCTATGCGGAAATCCAGGACCGCGCATTCCGCCCAACGCATCTGGGCATGATTGTCACCGATAAACTCGTGAAGCACCTGCCGAAAATCTTCGATGTGCGGTTCACCGCCCACATGGAAGATCAGCTCGACCAGATCGAAGACGCCGACAGGAAGTGGCAGAGCGTGCTGGAAGATTTCTACACCCCCTTCCACGAGAATCTCGAAAAAGCCGCCGAGGAGATGGTCCACGCCAAGGCCGAGTCGCAACCGAGCGAATACAAATGCAAGGAATGCGGCAAGGACATGGCCTATCGGTTCAACAAGAACGGGCGATACCTGGCATGCTCCGGCTATCCGGAATGCAAGGAAACCTGCCCGGTAGACGAAGACGGCAAGATCATGCGTCCCCAGGGCATGGACGTCGCCTGCCCGAAATGTTCCGGTGCGTTGATGCTGAGGAAAGGACGCTTTGGACCGTTCCTGAGCTGCCCGAAATATCCCGAATGCGACGGTATCGTAAATCTCGACAAGAAGGGCTTCATCAAGCACCCCACTTGTCCACCGCTGCTTATTGATGAAATCAAGTGCAACAAGTGCCAAGCCCCAGTGAACCTCAGGCGAGGTAAGCGAGGCCCGTGGCTTTCATGCTCGGCGTTCCCCAAGTGCAGGGGACGCGTCGGATGGACCACGCTCGACGAGGAGCAGAAGAAAGCCCTTGAGCTGAAGCTGCTGAATCACGAAAACGAGAATCCCGTAGCCCGCATTTGCGACATGAACGGAAATCCGCTCGGCGACGAACACATTCCCGTCGCCCTGC
The DNA here is from genome assembly GCA_965369385.1 of uncultured Phycisphaerales bacterium. Lineage (GTDB taxonomy): Bacteria > Planctomycetota > Phycisphaerae > SM23-33 > SM23-33 > CBDUQP01. Next base: position 485 of record CBDUQP010000210.1, on the reverse strand, counting down.
CCGATCTGCCAGACGAGGAGGCAGAACAGGCAGAACAGGCAGCCAAAGCAAGCCCGGAAGCCACGGAAGCCCCGTCAAAAAACGGCAGCGACGAATGACCTCCCAAGTGGACAAACTGGCTGGCAAGTTCATCGTTATTGACGGACCCGACGGCGCGGGAAAATCCAGCCAGGCACAATTGCTCGCAGAACACATCCGCAGCCAGGGACTCACAGTCTGTGAGGTTCGCGATCCCGGCGGAACCGCAATAGGCGACAGGATTCGCCAGATACTCCTCGACCGCGACCATGACGACATGAGCGTCCAGTGCGAGCTCATGCTCTACATGGCAAGCCGCGCCCAACTCGTGCATGAACTGGTCCGCCCCGCGCTGAATCGCGGTGAATGCGTGCTTTCCGACCGATATATCTCCTCCACGGTGGCATACCAGGGGGCAGGCGGCGCAGATGTTGACGCCGTCGCACAGGCCGGCCAAATAGCCGTCG
>CBDUQP010000209.1:0-4262 GCA_965369385.1 uncultured Phycisphaerales bacterium | reverse complement strand
AGAATGCCAGCTTCCCAAGCTGGACGTCGTCGGTTCGAATCCGATCGCCCGCTTTGACGCCAAGAGGTGACAATCGTTGCCTCTTGGCGTCTTTCTCTGCCAACTCTACCCCAGTCAAAGGCTTGTGAGATCGGCTCGTATCGCGGGCCATTCTGTCAATCGCTGACAGAATCGGCATATACTGCCAATCGCGGAACGCCATCCTGCACCAAGACGGTCACCAGTGCGCCCTGAGAGCACCGAGTTGGTCACCGTCGTACGATCGGAACTGTTGACGCTCCTACGACTAGATGGGAGAATAGCCACAGATCTGTTCCAGCCCGGTTATCCGTTCCGAGGGCTTGTTGGTTCAAATAAACGCTAGACCAAGATAGGGGCGTCATGCTTCAGCCAGCCTACAAGGAACTCCACCAGTACGAGCCCGTTGACATGCTATCGATCTTTGGCGGTCTTCAACTCGTCCCTTGCAATGTACATCACACTCTCCGGCTGGAAGCCTACGCCTTTGTTGCCGCCTCGTTGCCTAATGACAGAGACACGTCTGTTCTTGGCCGTGACCGGCTGAGATCATTCATGGAGGATGACTGCCTCCATGCCAGCGGCATCCATCAGTCCGAGGATGTATCATCGAATCTGTTCACGGAGTCTGTAACGTTCCGGGGCGGCGGCTATATCATCTTCCCGGGCATTGCGACATCACCGCATTGCATGTTGAAGAACCTGGCAACGGCATTGTTCCTGTACCCCCACCCATTTCCTGACAAAGCCTTCGTGACTCAAGCGGAGTACATCATCGGAGCCGCCCTCGCGATTAGCGACGCTGTCGCTACACGCGCGGGACTTGTGAGGTGGATGGGACTTCCGGAACCAGACAGTGGAGTTCTTGTCCCGGATGACTCCCGGCTGGCTGAGCTGAAGGCCTCCGTAAGGTGGCAGGTCACTGACGCACGTGCCGAACTGAGACGCCGAGGCCTGCCCTTTTCGGCCCTCACGTCTCTCGTTGTCGCTACGTCCGAGGTCAAGATCGATGAGTGGGACGTTGAACGGAACCTGCTCTCTCGCTGGCCGATTGTCGGGACCGAAGATGAACTGATAGTTGCGGCGCCCGGCTCGCTAGTGATAGCTGCCGTCAACGCCGTCTTGGATCTGGCCGACCAACGCCAAGTCCTCCCTGCACTTGCAGAGAGGTTCAATTCAGCCACATGGGACAGTGCCGCCGTGTCCCTTAGTCACATGGATCTGCCTAGCCCGCAAGAGCTGCCACTTCAACACACGATGACGTGCGTTCGAGATGGTGTCCTGCCTTTCGACTCAGACAAGGCCATGCACATCCTAGTCGTCACAGATCCTCTGGATAGCTACAAGCCGTGGCGACAGCACGCCATGATAGATCGTGACATCGCCCAGCAAATAGATGCGCGAGTGATAGAAGTGGAGAAGTGGCTTGCGCATTCCTCCGAAGGCAAGCTAAACGACTTCATGCATGTTGTTGTATTCCAGGGCCTCAGTCGCGATGAGATGTACGCATTCTCAGATGATACACAACCACTCTCGTTGGGCATTCATCTAACCGCTGACGACCTTGATATCATCGCAACCAAAGAGGCTGGCAATCCCTTGGCGCTCTGGAAGTTCGCCAAGGCACGCCAACGATTGCGCGATCGTACAGAGGTTCTCTGCTTCGATATCGCCGACGAATATGCACTCTACGTCCAACGTGGCTACGGCTTCTACGTTGGCGACGATAACCGCCCCACCATGTTGTTCATGCAGCCTGGGCTTGCTGCACAGCTAAGGCACGAGTTACAGCAGAAGCATGATCGACACGCAGTCATCTCCTATGATGGGCAGCATGTATTTGAGGTGAGGAGGCTCCATCTCAGCGGCAATGTACCCATCTACTTCCCTCTCCATGATATCCACAATCGAGCATCTATCCTTCTTGAAGGGAACCCGCTCCCGGTGTGGGTGCTGAGCCCCCTATATGCAAACGAGGCCACTGCTCAACAGAACAGTACCCATGCCAGGATCGTCGACAGCATCGCTTATTGGCTTTGGCAATTGTCACCGGCCATTACCGCGGCACTGGAGGTCCTGGCCACAGAGCACCAACAATTCACGTGCGTAGTTGAACTTGCTCAGACCGAAGAACGGGAGACCGGATCATCGCCGCCCCACTCGAACCGGACCTGCACAGTTAACGCGCGACGGGAAGACGGCACGCTTGTCTTGTCCGTTCTAGCTGGGTTGGAACCGTCGCTCATGACAGATGACAATGCTGGAGAGCGAGCATTGATTGCAGAGATGCTTCAGGGCCTTCGTCAACTCCTTCCGAATGACGATCAGGAATTGCTGTCGGAGCAGCTAGTCGCCTCCGCTCTGGATAAGTACGCACCGCTTGGGCCAAAGAAGAAGTTCTTCGTACTCGACGCCGTCGCCAATCCATCTCTCCACCCCGGCTCCGGCCTTCCTGATGACAGAGATATCCAGGAAGCTGACCAAGAGGCCGTGCTGGACGATCTTGGGGACGCCATGATCGAATCCGGCTGGCCTGTGGGACCCGTGGAGCCCGATCAACGCGACGAATTCCTGCAGCAGGCTGTAGGCTATCTGTTCGCCCGATTTGCGAAACTCTTCGCAACCCTCTCACCTCGCGCGCTGCCAGAGTACTTGCTAGCGCAACATGAGCGACTGACGCGTGAATGGGCATTCCTACAGCTGACCGTTCCCACACGAATCGCTTGTTTCGGTGATGAGGCGGAAGTACTTGAGGAACTGCACACGCGACTCCCTCGTGCAAGCCACCAGCGTCTCTCGCTCAGGTTCTTGATCGAATATGCGGCAGCTTGTCCCCCGCAAGGTTTTCGTCAGATGAGTCTAAGCGTCTACGATGAGTTGATGGCCCTTGCAGCGGAGATCGTCAACTTAGGCTCTTTGAGCGACCTATGCCATTTCCAGATCGAAGACATGCATTGGACGATGCTTCCAAGTGGGAGAATCGGGAGAGGTATTGCCGCGTATGCCGCAAAACGCAAGGGGTACTTGGAGAGCCACGCTGTTGGGCAAGTGCATCGTGCTCACAGATCTTTCGCGAGATTCTGGTGCAATCATGAGCGAGAAGCAGGCGAGGTTGAAGATCGAATCGATGCTGCCATGGTCGCTGAACTCGGTGTCCCGTTTACCGCCATCATGGATGTGCTAGGCGTAGCGATGTCGTTTGGTCTAAAGAACAAAGACGTCTTTTCATTGTGCAGGGAGCAAGATTTCATCGACTTGGCGATGACACAGACGGGGCTTTCCGAACATGTAGTCCGGACCGTTCTCAAGATGCTCGTCTTGGAGCCACGCTCAGCGTTTCTGAGTCCCGACGGGTTCCGCAGGGAAGATACGTATCCGTGGCGACTTGACCGTGCGCTATCGTACGTTAGACGGCCATTCGTAGTGCGTGTCGATGAAGAAGGTAATCAATTACTTTGGGGATTCCGGCACATCGATCAAGCCGCACGTTACTGGATCGATGCTTGGCTGTACGGTAGACTTCAGGCCAAGAGCCACGAGATGAAGAAGCTCGTAAGCCTACTTCACAATGAAAGAGGAAATGACTTCAATGATGAAGTGGCTGCCGCATTTGAGAAGTACCCCGGTCTCATTGTGAAGAAAAAGGTCAAACGGATAGATCGTCGTCTCCTTCCTGGGGACATTGATGTTCTCATTGCCATACCAACTCACCGGAAGCTTAAATTGATCGAGTGCAAGGATCTTGAACCGGCAAGGATGCCTAACGAGATCAACTCCGAACTGATGAAGCTCTTCAAAGGAAAGAGTGGAAAGCCTTCCGCGATAGAGAAGCATTGGAATCGGCTGAAATGGGTACAGCAGAACGCTGAGGCAGTCTTGGAATACATGGGGTGCAACGATGGTGGCACATGGAAAGCCGAGGCCCTGTTCGTGACCGACTCTGAACTCCTGACGCCGTTCCTGCGCGATTCACCCGTACGGTTTGTGCCCATTGCCGAAATCAGCAAGGCCCTGTAACCTACACACTCAAGTTTGTTCCGCGAAGGTCAGGTCTGCATCTGGCCGCGAAGGCTCACCGAGCATTGTTTGGTAGCGTTCACCTGTCTTTTCCAGGGAAGTCCATCCCAAGCGAGCCAAGAGGCTTCAAATCCACGGCAGTGCCGCTACCGCCCCGGCCGTATCGGCGAGGCCGAGGTGGGTGTAGGTGTTCATGGTGAGGCGGATGTCGCTGTGACGCATGAGCT
>CBDUQP010000208.1:0-4311 GCA_965369385.1 uncultured Phycisphaerales bacterium | reverse complement strand
CAAGAGGTTTGCGTGGTGACGCCATTCCGTTGCTTGCACGCATTCTGGCGGTGGCAGACAGTTTTGAGGCTATAACGCACGATCGTCCTCATCGTTCGGGTATTGGAGTGGTTGCTGCGATTGGCGAACTGAAGCGTTGTTCCCCTGCGGGGTACGACCCGCAGTGTGTTGAAGCGTTGTCGCGTGTGATTAACGCAGGGGCGATCCAGAAGATAATGGCGTAGAACCGTACGTTCGATCGGTTTGCGACGAGTTCTGTGTAACGGCAAATTTGACTTGTCGCGACGACTTGTGACGACGAAGCCATAGGCGAAGCCGCAAGCTCGCAGAGCGAAGACCAGTCGGGCTGCTGGATTCTTAAGCTCTTATCCGATCCCGACCTGCCTGCCGGCAGGCAGGTGCACATCGGGATTGCGGACGGGGTGCCGTCTGGCATTATTCCTGTTACGACTACTAAATATGGCTGGGCCCCATACGCATTCAAGAACTGAATAGGAAATGAAATAAAGGCCCACGGAGACGATCCGCAGGCCTGTTGCTTAGCGAGTTTTCACGATGGTCCATCTTTAAAGGGGCAAAACGGCGCGATGGGCGATTAGGTGCCTTTAGTTTCGCCCTTCTTGCCTGCGAGTGACTTCACCTGGCCTGTGTCGCCATGGTCGGTCTGCTCTCGTTTGATAGCTTCGTAGACTTCCTTCCTGTGAACAGGAATGTGCGCGGGGGCCTGTATGCCCAATCGGACTTTCTCGCCCCGTATATCTACGACTGTGATCTCGATGTCTTCACCAATAACGATGGTTTCATCACGTTGTCTGGATAGGACCAGCATTCGCGACTCCTTCCCTGGAGCGGCCAACCTTACGGATCGACCTGCCACCTGAGGGCGTCCCTGCGGACACGTACCGTCCGTCTCTACGGACAGTGTATCTAAATACCACTTCACGCCTTATATCGACAAGATCAGCAAGTTGAATGAGAAAGCTTTTGAACTTTGCCGGACGAATATTATATTTTACGCAACCATCACAATCCCTTCCCAACATTCTAGGCGCGTTTTTCGGCGATTTTTCCGGGATTTTCGGTAGATTTGGAGTATTTTGGACCAAAGCGGCGATTTCTGCTGTTCACAATTCTCTTGTTAAAACTTCTTCGATGAATAGCGAAGGGCTTGCTCGAGGCAATACGAGCGATTAGGGTGTGTTGTATGAGTGACAATATGATGGAAATCAAACCACCAGTTGAGGTTGCGCAATGGGTGGGAGGCGCATCGGACGGTTTTGTACGCCTGCTAGACCAGACGCGGCTTCCCGAAGAAACAGTTTTTCTCGACTGCAAGAGTCTCGATACTCTGTGGGATGCCATAAAGAGGCTTGTGGTCCGCGGTGCACCGGCGATTGGCATAGCGGCCGGGTATGGCATGGTGCTGGGGTGTGGGCATATTGCCGTCAATACTAAAGCTAAGTCACCACAAGACTTAGCCGGACCACTGCGCAACGCGGGCGAGTATCTGTCATCTTCCAGGCCAACTGCGGTAAATCTTGATTGGGCCATCGCCAGAATGCTCAAGCGGTTCGACTCCGAGTTGGCCGGCGGATGCGAATGCTGCAATGCGATGTGCGAGGCCCTGCTCGCAGAAGCCCGTGATATTCATACCGAAGATGTCGCTATGTGTCTTCGAATAGGCAACTTAGCTGCCGATCTTATTCGCGATGTCAATGGCGTCCTGACCCACTGCAACGCCGGAGCCCTTGCCACTGGCGGCATTGGCACTGCGACTGCAGGAATGTACGTTGCGCATGCGACTGGACACGTGTTCCGTGCCTATTGCGACGAGACCCGCCCGCTGCTCCAGGGAAGCCGCCTAACTGCATGGGAGCTTATGCAGGCAGGTATTGACACCACAGTGATATGCGACAACATGGCCGCCCAGGTCATGCGGGAATCACGCGTGCAACTCGTGATCACCGGTGCCGACCGGATCGCCGCCAATGGCGATACCGCCAACAAGATTGGCACATACGGAGTCGCAATACTGGCCGCTCGCCACAATATACCGTTCTACGTTGCTGCTCCCTACAGCACGTTCGACATGTCTCTGCCTTCGGGCGATTCGATACCCATCGAGATTCGCGGTAGCGAAGAGATTTGCGAAGGCTTCGGCCGCCGCACCGCACCAGCCGGCGCTGACACCTACAGTCCGGCGTTTGACGTAACACCTGCCGAGCTGATAGCAGGAATCATAACCGACCGCGGAATGATCTCACCGGTAAACGAAGAGACCGTCCGCAGCGTTCTTGGCATGTAGCCTGTTGCGGTTGGCGGGTGTAATCTTTAATTACCCGGCCAGGTGTAGTCTTGGTTGCTTCGGCGGGCGAGGACTTCTACTGCGTTGCAGCCGGTGTAGGCGACGGTGTGTTCGTCGATGATTTCGACCCATTTCTTGCTAGCATTGTCTTCGATCCACTGCTTGTCGTATGGTGCCAGATGCCTGACGACCAGGCGCATGGGACCGGGCATTACGCATGGTTTGAATGTATCCAGGCGATTGAGTGCCCTCTGAGCTGCTTCGTATATCAGGTCACGGGCCGCTTCGGGTTGGAGGCAGTTGGCGTGGTTCGTGCCGTATCCGGTCTTGACCGGGGCGGTCTCGATATCGGGCAGCATCTTCTGTCCTTCGCGACATGCAGCCAAGTCTCCGCTGACCATCACGGAGGCTATTCCATAATCGCCGCATTCGATGAACTCTATGCCGATTTCGCCGATGAGCTTATCGTTGAGCTTCATCCAGTCCACGGTCTTGCTGCTGTAGGAGTGTGCCAGTACGCCGTCGGGCGTGTGTGCCATCGCGTGCTTGCCGATTTGGATGGCGGCATCGTATCCCTCGTCCCATCCCTGGTAGATCGGCAGCGCGGGATACACGGCCGGCACCAGCGTGGCACGCTCATCCAGCAGGCGGATATCGATTGCGGTGTGACCTTCGGACACCTTCACTTCAGTAGCGCCCGCGTCGAATGCTCCGGCGACGGCAGCGTTCACTTCGCCGGTCATCAATTCCTGCTGCCACTCGCGTAAGTCTTCAAGTGGCTGACAATGCCTCCATTCAACCATGCCGCTTACACCTTCCAGATCGGTCAAAATAAGTACCTTCATCGGGATTATCCTTCTTATTTTGGAGCAGAGAGAGTTTGAATGTTTCTGTTGGGAGTTACCCGCGACAGTTGCGGCGGACCATTACATTATGCAGTTCGCGGAATCGCCAGTTTATCGCGTGCAGACCGAGACCCAAAAACGCGCTGGCCGCTGACAGCAACATCAGCGCCGCAGCCAGCACCGCACGCGGAACGTGAGTTACATAGTGGCTCGGATTTGTTATGTAGTCATGAATTGGCGCGTAACCTGCCCATAGCGAAAGAACGAACAGGACAATCGCCAGCGAGCCAAAAAAAGTAAGCGGCTTGAATGCTCGAACCAGGTTGAACAGCTTCCAGACAACCCGGAAACCATCGCTGAATGTCCGGAGTTTTGAATGGCTCCCGCTGGGTCTGGCGCGATAGGCCACCGGAACCTCGCTGATCGAAAGGCGATTGTGCAGCGTTTGGACGGTGAGCTCCGTTTCAACTTCGAACCCGGATGAGACAACAGGCACTCGCTCGGCAAGGCGATTGTTGAACGCGCGGTATCCGCTGAAAATGTCAGTCAGGCGCACGGCGAAGATGCGGTTGATCAGCGTGCCGATAAGTCTGTTGCCAAGGCGGTGAAGGTTGCGGAAGCACTTCTTTCCATCGCTATCGTCGGTTGTCTGGTCCGGCCGGCGTGAGCCAACTGCCATGTCGGCGAGGCCAGCGGTTACGGGGGCCAGCAGTTCGTGTACTGTTTCGGCGGGGTATGTGTCATCGCCGTCCACCATTACATAGAAGTCTGCATGGACGCATTCGAGCATCCTGGCTACGACGTATCCCTTGCCCAGACGCGGTTCGTAGATAACAGTTGCGCCATGCTCGGTGGCGATGGCGGCTGTATCGTCGGTGGAGGCATTGTCGAAGACGTAGATCGTGGCGCGTGGCAGCTCGCGTTTGAATGCGTCGATAACGGCTGCGATGGTGGCCTGTTCGTTGTGGCAGGGGATGAGAACAGCAATTGTCTGCATGGATTCCATTTGTGGCGGTATCATATATGCACAGTGGCCTGCATGGCAAGCTCCCAAAAACTAGAAGCTTCCTTAAATTAGGGACGGTGCCTTATTTAATTCGCCCCATGGCGAATTCACATTCGAAGCGCAACAGAACGGCGATGGAACACCTCGGCCGGTGT
>CBDUQP010000207.1:0-4452 GCA_965369385.1 uncultured Phycisphaerales bacterium | reverse complement strand
CTGATGGGCGAAAGGGTGCGGCTAATTTGGCGATAAATATTATCGCTGGCTGAATCACGCAACAAACTACCAAAAACGTTGCGTATTTTGCGTGTTTTGGACATCGCTCGCGATTTGGATTGCTGGTGCAATGCAAATCAAAATAGATACTTACGTCTACGCATTTTGCAATAGTGTGGAAACCCCATCTACGCAACACCTCTATTTCATATTTTTTCAATTCCTTCCAGAAATGGCCGACGTCTTTGTCGAATCATCATCAACTCCTCCTGCTGCCTGCCCGAAGTGATGCAGATGGGTCTGGCCCTGGCGGGGCTTGTCGACAAGACGGCAAGAGAGGGAAATGGCATTCACAGGCACGTCGTCAGGAAGCATGAAGCACCAAAGCAGGTGGTAAGCCCTAGATTGGGTCAGCGGGCGGCCAGGCGCACATTGCTTTTGAGAGTACTGTGCACCCACGAGAGCAGATATCTGCCGGGGCAGGCGGTAGCTCTGTTGTTGGGACTCTCGCCATGTCCGATGATGTTTGATACGGGGATGTCGTATCGCTCGGCGAGGTATGTGACGAGTCGGTTCAGCGATGCCAATTGTTGTTTGGATGGCAACGTTTCACGAAAATCGCCTACCAGACAGATTCCTATTCCATGGTTGTTGTAATCATTATCCGGGGTCCCGCCGCAGTGTGCGCCCCATTTCTGCTTCTTCCAGCGTCCGCCGACTTCCACGTTTCCATCGGTTCCGCCATTACCGTTCGTGATTACAAAATGATAGCCCAATTCGTCCCATCCGCGCCGCCGGTGTGCCTGATCGAAGAGAGCTGCGTTGCCACTGTCAGCTGCACTGTGGTGAATAACGATATACCGCCATTCTCTGTACCCGTCGGACTGCCACTGGTGGGGTGGTTTGGGCGTTACTTGCGTGATAAGGGGGTGGCTGGTGACATCCGGAGACGCCGAAGCGGAAAGATCGAGTTCGTGATTCGGTAGTGGTCCGAGTGACAGGGGGGTGGTGCTTCCGCATCCGACACCAAGGAGCATGCAGAAGCAGCCCAAGGCACTCATCCATGTGCGCGCTGTGAACATGCGGGTATTATCCTCAACTGGCGGCTTGGTTGCACCAGTTTTCTCTGTCATTTTGCCGCTGAATTCACTTTAGCCAGCCACTTAACCAGATCGCTGGTGGTGTCGTGGTAGTATATGTCCTTGGCTCGTTTGCGGCGTGCGGTTTGCCCGACGAGGTGAACGTATCCGTAAGTCTTACAGGCATCAGCGAGCTTTGCGTTATCGGTGACTATGACGAATTGTTTGCTGCGGGGCGATTGTTTGAGGCCGAGATCGCCAAGCAATGACCGCACTATGCTCTGTGGGTTCGGCGTTCTGGGATGATGGGCTCCGAGAACAGGCAGATCACCGAAGGCTTCAAGCGTTTCCTTTTGGTGGGCATATGTGTTGATGTCACCGACTGACAGGAACGCGGGCACTGTGGCGGGATCAAGAGCGTTAAGCAGTGCTCTCAGCGTTCCCGGCCGGGATTTGGCGAGACTGACCGCGAATTTGGCATCGATAAGCGATAATCGCGTCCCAGGCGCAAGTACATCCAGCCGAGTTGGATAATGCTTGAAAGTCATTGGTCCAAATGGCATTCCCCTGATATCCACAATTTGCCTGCCTGGTGGCAATGGGGTCTTGGCTGCTGAGGGCAGGCCGTGATGAATATGCCTGTAGGGTGGGTTCATTATTCCCAACCACATTTTCTTGTCGAAGTCGCTGTGATAGGTAAGTGTTCCGCCGGATGGCGGCATATACGGAGCAGCGGTGGCGATCATGCTGAAGCGTTTTTTTATCGGAAGGGCGACTCTGTCCGGGAAGACGACATTTGCCTGGATTTCGTTGTGGACGGTGGATGCAGCGTAAATGGTTGCCCACACCGCCCATACTACCACGATCCCCGCGAGTGCAAGGAGGAGCCATCGGCAGAGGAAGCCGGTTATTTCAGGAATATGTGAATTCATTTTGCTCTTGCCGCCATCACTGCGGGATACTCGGATCCCAAGGATGAGATGGCAGATTTTCGATATCTATGACAAAGAGGTTCCAGACGCTCGCATTTTCAGGGTTTCGCCCATACGAGACGCTAAATTCCCAGCTTCTTAAGCCGCGCGATACGCTCTGAGATCGGCGGGTGCGTGGCGAACATGCTCTTGGCACTGCCGTCCATCTTCTTTATCGGATGAACTATGTACAAAGGTGCAGTTGCACGGTTGGCCACTTCAAGAACCTCAGTGTCTCCCGACAGCTTCGCAAGGGCACTTGCCAGGGCGTCGGGGTTTCGCGTCAGCTCAACGCTACCGGCGTCGGCAAGGTATTCACGCTGTCTGGATATCGACATCTGGATGACCATCGCGAGAATTGGGGCGACTATGGCGAGCACAATCGCGATTATCATAAGGATCAGGCGTGCGCCGCCCTCGTCGCGATTGCTGCTCCTGCGACGTCTCGAGCCGCCACCAAACCACAAGCTCCGCAGGAAAATGTCGCAGAGCATTACCAGCACTCCAACCATCACCGCCATCAGCGTGGCGTACAGGATATCGTAGTGCTTGATATGGCTCATTTCGTGGGCCATCACGCCTTGCAGTTCGTCGCGGGTGAGCTTCTGTCGCAGGCCGACGGTAATAGCGACGGCTGCGTTTTCGGGATTGCGTCCCGTCGCAAAGGCGTTCATCGCGCTGTCGTCGATGAGGTAGACCTTCGGCATGGGGCAGCCGGCCGCCAGCGATATCTCTTCAACCACGTTGAAAAATTGAGGATCGTCGGCTTTGCGTATCTCGCGAGCCTTGCTGATTGCCATTATTGCCGATGATCCGCCATAGAAGCTTATCAGCACGAGTATGAACGCGACAATGCCGGTCCCGGCTGCGACGATCATGCCGAATTCCGTGGTTCCGCCCAAGACCGTTCCGAAGACCATTCCGACGGCGATAAACAATATCATGAATATCGCTATCAGGAGGAAGCTGTTGCGACGGTTTCTCGCGATTAACGTATGAAAGGTTTCGGTTGCCATCTGTGCCTGTTTTTCTTCTACCGGCAAAACTGCCGCTTTGTATGGGTCGCTGGGTGCTAACGTTTGTTGATCTTGATTCCGCGAAATCTGCCGCCGGGTCTACGCCGTCCGCCAAAGATACCGGAGATTCCCCATATCAGTACCAACAGCAGGCCCACGCCGGCCAGTACCACTGCAAGGAAAATGGATACCAGCAAACCGATCATCAGCAAGATGCTCTTCAGCGTTCTGTCGGACCATGACTGACCACCGGTACCGGAGGCCTGCTGGTTCGCATCAGCTTTTGGGCGTGGCTGGGGTTCATCTGCTTCCTGCCCGTGCTGAACGCGATTAACGGATACATGTTTTGGTTCGCTGTGATCCACACTGTCTGCCTATTATTGAGGTCTCGGGATGTTCGGTACGCTGCGGTATTGCCGGGCGGCAACCTGTCCGCATAAGCGGGCAGGCAAGCACTTACGAGCATCCTCACCCGTTCCGTCTTCGCTCTGCGAGCTTGCGGCTTCGCCTATGGCTTGCGGCTTCGCCTATGGCTTCGTCGTCACAAGTCGTCGTCACAAGTCGTCGCGACGAGTCAGTATCGCCCATACAAAAAAACTAGAACTCTACTTTGGGTACTTCGCGCTGCTCGGCGGCTTCGATTTCGAAGAAGTCTTCTTTCACGAAGTGGAACATGCCTGCGAGCATGTTGTTGGGAAACTGCATTATCGCGACGTTGTAAACTGAGACCGAATCGTTGTAGTGTTGGCGTGCGAAGGATATCTTGTTTTCTGTGCTCGTCAGCTCTTCCTGGAGCTGTGCGAAGTTCTCGTTGGCTTTGAGTTCGGGATAGCTCTCACTGAGGGCGAACAGTTTACCCAGTGCGCCGGTGAGCATATTTTCAGCGCCGGCCTGTTCAGCTACGGAACCTGCCTGTATCGCCTGGTTACGTGCCTTGATGACGCCTTCGAGTGTTTCTTTCTCGTGTGCGGCGTATCCTTTGACGGTGGATACCAGGTTCGGTATGAGATCGTAGCGTCGTTTGAGCTGCACGTCGATTTGGCTCCAGGCTTCCTTGCAGAGCATGCGTTTCTGGATCAGCCCATTGTATATCGCGATGACGAACAGGATGAGTGCGATAACGATACCCAGGATAATCCAGGGCGTCGCGCCAGCCAGCATTGTGGTAGTTGCCAATATCATGTCAGATCCTTCCTCTTAATATCAAGCGGCTTAGGTGGTCTCTCAATTCGCCGAAAGCAGGGTTGATACGCGACCTTGCGCGGCATTGTTCAGGTATTGTGATGTTATCTGAACACGGGGGCAAGTGCAATCTGCCAGGTTGGCGAGGGTGGTGTACGAGAATTCTTTCTGGCAAGAAAGAATTCTCGTACACAGAGCAGGTGA
>CBDUQP010000206.1:0-4455 GCA_965369385.1 uncultured Phycisphaerales bacterium | reverse complement strand
GAAGCTTGATGTGGAGGTGTATCTGAAGAGCCTGAACCAACTCGTCAATGGCGAGGTGAAGGAGATGAACGCGTATCTTGTCGAGGAGGTCGCCAAGAAGCTGCTGGAATGGGCTGTGGGGGGTGGGCCTGCAAAGGTGCTGTTCGCGGCTTGGGATTTCAACAAGTATGTCTGGAAGAGCGTTCAGGGATGGGCCGAGAAGAAAGATGTAGAGTACTACCATAAATGGCTCTTGAAGACGGTGGAAGGCTGGCGACGCGGCCGGACCTGGGGTTTGGATAAAAGGGAGGATACAAGGCGGTTGTTCGATCTCTTCTGGCAGGATAACCAACACAAGTTCGGCAAGACGAAAATCAAGGGAAAGATGGCGGATGACTACCGGATCAAGTTTGAAGCGGCATGTCGCCATCGCACGATGGCCGTCGGAGTCACGCAGAGACAGGTTCGCGAGGATCGCGAGAACCTCAAGCTCGCTATTCGCGGCAAGCTGTTTGAAATCCACCTGAAGGTGGTGAACCAGCAAAGGAGGTTCCAGAGCGCCTCTTGGAAGCTGAAGCGTGCCAGGAAGACCGGTGAAATGTCATCTCTCGTCAAGAGATACTATGCGGACCCCGCATTCAAGGCGCACGTAATCAAGCTTGCTGAAGAGAATAATAAGTGTTCTCTTGAGGACGACAGCAAGATTCTTCAGAACGCTGACATCGATATCGCGCTGGGGACAAGCGCAGCCAAGCGTGCAAGCAAGAGCAAGACTTTCATCATAGTGACCCTGCCGCTGGGCGCATATAACACCTTCCTCGCAGACTACAAAACGATCATGGAGGAGATATTCTCCAACAAAGTGCATCCCTGGGAAGGGAAGCAGGCGATGAGAAGCTGGGCGGGCAAGACCGGAGCGTTCACCGGCAAGATACTCACGGTTAGGAAAGAGTATCGCAGAATGATATATAGCGGTGAACTGAAAGATGCGCAAGTCAAGAGCCTCAGGGCAGAGCTCAAGCGTATAGACAAAGTGATGATGGGCTACAGTAAGGCCATCAATGCCGAGAAGAAACAGCGTGATGCGCAGGCCAGATCGATATATGAAACCTTCCGGACACCGGTTGAGAAACTCGAGAAGCTTTTTGCCAAGCCGTACAATACGGCTGAGCTGGACCAAGCGACCCTCGCATGGTTCCACAAGTCACGTAAGGAAATGGACAGAGTCTCCAATAATGCCCGCGTCCGGCCGCTGAAGACGGGGATCAAGAAGGATTACGCAAGGGCGAAGTTGCGTGGGTTGGTTACGCGGATGCGCATCTCTGCCGAGTACAAGCGTCAGTCGTCTTCCGCTGCCTCGGGGTATGTCATCAGTTGTGCGGCAAATCCCAGTGTTGGCATGTCGAACATGACAAAGTGGCTTAACAATTGCGTGGACACGTATCAGGCGGGCATGCACGCAACGCAGCAGACGGTTAGCAGGCTTCTGCAGGCCGACGAGGCCATTATGCATCGGCGGTTCGCAGCAGTACGGAATTATGAGAAACTCTATGAACCCTATGCGGCCGTGATGGAATATTATGGACAGTATGTCAGGGCGGCTCGCAACGATAATCGGCCGGGCATCGTTCATTGGTCGTCAACTTGGTGGGCCAAACACAACACGTCGCTGTTGACTGCGAACAGAACTACCTCAAGGGCACTGCATCGTCTGAGACTGCACCACCATACGTTGGCGAATATGTACGGATTCCAGAAGGCTATGGAGAAGGACTTCGATCGCGAGCCGAGCCTTCTCAGCAGAGCCCAGAAGTTGTTGAATGACGCACGGGCACTGGCCGCCCGATATAGCGGGGCGAAGAAGGATGATCCCGATCGGCCGGAGAATATGGTGATTGCGATTCTTCGCGGCGGCGACAGGATCGCAGTCTTCAACCAGATGATTCGTCGCTACAACACCGTCAGACGACCGCTGGACGGTACGTTTGTCAAGTACACCAGCGTGTTGCGGCCGCAGGTGAAGGCGGCTTACCGGCTGAACAAACCGCCGTTCGAGGGATGGCGGCGGACGGTGAAGCAGAATGCCGCCATCATCGCGGGAATGGCCCAGGCAATCGATGATGCCGGTGCAGGGAAGAAATCCGATGCTCGCTATGCCAACGTTCGCAAGCAGTGCAAGTCCATAATGACGCAATTGGACAACATCGGACGCCAGGCCCGCCTGGTGGGTAAGCAGGTGTCAGACATTATTACCCAGGCCCGCAAGCACACCAATGCAGTCTATCTGGCAATCGAAAGCCCGAAGTCCTTCATCAGAGACATCCCATCTGCCAAGCGGACGCTGAGTAGTTTTCAGGCGTTTGCCGCCCAGGCCGCTGCTCACTTCACGGCCGACAATCGAACGGTTCGGGGCTATCTGCAGCAGGCGAAGGCATTGATGGCGTCAAAGGCCTCAAACCAGGAGGCTCGCTCCCGGCAACTCATACGTGCCACGGAGTTGCTGAATCTGGCGGTCGAGCACGCCAAGGTGATGAAATTCTACGCCACGTACATGGGTTCATGGCGATTTGACGGACGGATCAAGGCGTTGAAGCAGCAGCTTGGGAAGTTGGGCAATGGGAGCGGAGGCGTGGTAAACACCGGTGACCCGAAAACGTTCAGGCGAGCGGGCATCTTCTCTGTCAGCCTGAATGGCAAGGTGCTCGGACAGCTCCCGGCCGGGAAGATCCACGAACTGACGGCCGACCACGGAAATCTGGTTATTCGTAGTGCTAGGTACGGTCCGGCATTCCGCAATGCCAAGAAGGTAATGCTGCGCCTGTCGGCAGCACGTGGGCGGCGCAAGAAGTTCGTGACTGTCAGTGAAGGCAAAGCGGACTTTGTCTATCGGACGAAGATCGACTATCGCAAGGTCTATACGCTTGAGATGCGGGCGATTACGAGAAGCAATCTCGGGTTCGAGCCCACGGCATTCCCTGCGCGTTTCCGGTGGAATCGAAGGAAGACAGACATCTTCCAGGGCGTGAGAGTGTTCCGCATTCGTCGTGACGGTCAGATTATCCGCATGACGGCTCCGCTTGGCAGGCCGATGGCTCTGCGATTCACCAAGGGTACACTCACATCGAAGGCGGAGTTGAACGTGGTGGGCACCGCCGACAAACCGTTTGCCGGTATTGCACCGAATCGCGAAGTAGCCAAAGTGAACGGACGATGGAAGAGTCTGAGATATTACGCCCGGTGGGCTGGCCGGAGCAGGAAGTTCGTTCATTCTTCGACTGAGGAGGACGAGCAGCGGCGGCTGCGTATGTGGGATTTCAGTGCTCATATTCAGCCGAATGAGCAGTACAACGTGTTCCTCTCTACGGGGAATAAATGGCGTCTGTTAGCTTACGTGATCGGCTCAAGTGTTGGGAAACCAACGCCGCCGGCGACAGGCGGCAATGGTGGAGACGCAAAGAAGGTCGTCACCAAGTTGCCATTCTATGACAACTTCTCCAAGGGATTCGGCAATTGGGATGTGAGCAAGATTCGCCCACAGCCGGGCAAGAAGGCGCTGATATGGAATGCAGGCAAGGATTGTCGCCGGGCAACACTGAAGATGCCCATCCCCATGGAGAATGTGATTATCGAGTTCGACGGACTGTGCATGAGCAACGGTATCGGCGTGCGTTGGTTCACCGACAAGAACGTCGGCTATAGCGGGACGATAGGTGGATGGTTCAACACGAAGTCCTGCACAGATGTAGGGGCTTCTGGGGCGAACCGTAGAATTGTGGGCGGCAAGCATCTGAAGCTTGGCAAGTGGCAGCACCACAAATGGATACGCAGCGGGGATTGGATTGCCGGCTGGGTTGATGATAAGCGAATAGTGTTCCGCAAAGCACCGCAGCGTTTTGCCGGTACGGGCAAGTTGGATTTCACTACGTGGGGTGCAGTCATCGGCATAGACAATGTCCGCGTCTCTCGGATCAGGACGGTCAAAGCCGACACCGACGACGAACACGATGACGAACACGATGACGATGCTGGGCGAAAGAAGAATCACGATAGCAGGAAGGACGATGGCCGAAAGACGAAGACGGCTGGTGCTACAGCCAAGGCCAAATACGCCGCGTACATAGCTGCATATAACAAGCTGACTTCACTGATGGCCGCTGGCAAAGGCGATACGCCGGCTGCACAGACAGCCTACAAGGCCTACAAGAAAGCGAAAGCTGACTACGAGGCCTGGATAAAGGCACATCCGCAGCCTAAAGCAGTCAGTGATTGAGTGTCTTTGTAATCGCTAAGCTGGCTGTACACTTGCAGCTCAAGTGCGTCAAAGGGATGTGCAAATGGAGCCCATTCATTGTCTGTGATTGGTGGTTGGTCTGTTCGCGGTGGCTGCGTGGCGTGCGGCAGAGCGTCTTTGGTCGCGGAGGTGTGCAACCGGAAACATGGGTAACACTTTAGACCGGATACATGGGTAACACTTTT
>CBDUQP010000205.1:0-4608 GCA_965369385.1 uncultured Phycisphaerales bacterium | reverse complement strand
TCACCTGCTCTGTGTACGAGAATTCTTTCTTGCCAGAAAGAATTCTCGTACACCCTGCGTGGTTGGGTCTCTAAGCGCCGGCCAGGAAGTCGAATTTGCCGGAGTAGGCGCGGATCAGTTCGGTGCGGAGTTGTTGATGATGCGGGGCGTTCAGGCCGGGATCTTCGGCGATCATCGCAAACGCGTCGCGCCTCGCCAAGCGAAGTAACTCGAAGTCTTCTATAAGGTCCGCCACCTTCAGCTCTGGCAGGCCGTGCTGCTGAGTTCCGAATATCTCGCCCGGGCCTCGGATTCGCAGGTCTTCCTCCGCTACCTTGAATCCGTCATTTGTCTCAACAAGTACCTGCATGCGATCCCGTGCGGTTAGCGTGACGGCGTTTGCCATTAGCATGCACAACGCATCAGATGTGCTCCTGCCCACTCGCCCGCGGAGCTGGTGCAATTGTGCCAGGCCGAAACGCTCGGCGTGATTGATCACCATTACATTCGCCGAAGGCACGTCCACGCCCACTTCAACCACCACTGACGCTACCAAGATGCGGGCCTGTCCGGAGCGGAAGCGTGCCATCGCGTCTGCCTTTTCAGCCGGCTTCATCTGCCCGTGAACAATAGCCACCTCAACATCCGGAAAATGCTCTTTGGACAGTTCGGTAAATGCGTCCTCGGCCGCAGTCAGGTCCAGTTGGTCCGACGCGCTCACGAGCGGGTAGATAAAATACGCCTGTTGCCCCCCGGCCACGTGTTTTCGGACAATCTCTATCATCTCTGCGTGCTGGTCGAGTCGCATCAACTGCGTCGTAGTTTTGCCGCGTCCCGGCGGGAGCGACTTTATCACCGAAACATCCAAATCGCCGAACACCGTCATCGAGAGTGTTCGCGGGATTGGCGTTGCGGTCATCACGAGATAATGCGGGGCGTAGCCCTTGCCGCGGAAACCGGTTCGCTGTGCGACTCCGAACTTGTGTTGCTCGTCGACAACCACGAGTGCCAGATCGGAAAACTGCACGCCCTCGCTTATGAGAGCATGTGTGCCGACTACGATATCAATCTCGCCATCGGCGAGTTGCTGCATGATCTGCTTTCGCTCTGCGGCCTTCTGCTTGCCCACAAGCAGGGCGAGGCGAACCCGCGAGCCTGCCAGGTACGCGGTGACCTTGGCGAAGTGCTGGTTGGCGAGAATTTCGGTGGGGGCCATGATGGCTGTCTGCTTGCCTCGCGCGGTGGCCAGCAAGGCGGCATAGAGGGCGACAACCGTCTTGCCCGATCCCACGTCGCCTTGAAGCAGGCGGTTCATCGGCCGGGTCTGGGCCAGATCGTTGCATATCTCTTCTATCGCACCATCCTGCCCATCGGTGAGGGTGAACGGGAATCTGGCGCGAATTCGCTCGTCGATGAGCGGTGTGTTCACAAGCTCGTGAGCCGGGCGGGTGCGTTGACGCATTCGCATCATCGCCATGCCCAACTGCATCAGCAGGCACTCATCATACGCCAATCTGCGGCGGGCCTGGCCCCAGTGTTCTCTGTCTTCGGGGCGGTGCATAGCTTCAACCGCTACCGGCCGCGACAGCATGCCACGTTTCTCCAGATATTCGGGGTCGAACCATCGGGGGATCAGCGTGCGGGCTTCGGGCAGAACCTTCTTGATCACCGATGCGATCATGGGGCTGGTGAGCTTCTTGCCGGCTGGGTAGACGGGCATCAGCTCATCCTGCGAGAGGTCGGTTCCGTCGGGGTCCCAGATTATCTGGAATCTGGGATTGACCATCTGTAGCGATTCGCGGTAGGTGCTTACCTTGGCATTAGCGGCGATGCGCATGCCGGGCTTGAGGCGGTCGCGGAGGTATCCGCTGTTGAACCACTTCAGGAACACCCAGCCGGTGTCGTCCTGGAGTTGGGCCTGCAGGAAGGGGCGTTTGCCGTAACGGTGTTCCTTTACGGTGATCACCTCGCCTGCCACTGTCGCGTTATCTTCGTCACCGACGAGTGATTCTATAGGCTGGGCCTGGCGGCGCAGATTGAACCGGAAGGGGAAATACGTCAGGAGGTCGCCAACGTTATTGACGCCCAACTCGCCCAGACGCTGAGCCCACGAGGGGCCGACCCCTTTAACGTATTTAACATCCGTGTCCAGAGTGATGTTCGTCACATTTGCTCGCTGGCGGCAGATTGGCGGCGCGGCAGGGCGTCATCGCAATGCGCCATTGTTACGGGAGGACGATTTTCTGCCCGACACGCATGCTATTGGCATTCAGGCCGGGATTTGCCTTGGCGATATCCTGCCATCGTTGTCCGTTACCGTATGTCTTGGTGGCGATGCTCCAGAGCGTGTCACCCTTCTTTACGGTGTACATTCGCGTCCCGGCTGCGGTAGCAGACGCTGGTGACGCTGCGGGCGCGGGCTTGACAGTTGCAGTGGCTGTGGGGCGAGCCGTTGCGACTGGTGCTGCTGCGGCCGGTGCGGGCGTGGTGGAGATTATCCTGGCTGCGGGCCGCATGTTATTTGCCTGCCCGGCGGGCTTAACCGCGGTGAGACTGGCCTGCTTATTCGTCGCGGGTTGCTTCTTGTCGCATCCGGTAATGCAGGTGACGGCCACCATGGCCACTACGGCCAATATCGCAATTTGTTTGATACTCTTCATGACTGAATCCTTTCGCAAGTCGGCGAAGATTGTGTGGGTTGATGATATCCTGCCCGTTGGGGGGCTTCAAGTGTGTCAGTCCTGTTTCACTTGGCTGATGCGGTCCTGAACGTAGCGTTTGATGCTATCGACGGAGACGCGTTCCTGTGTGAGCGTGTCGCGATCACGGACCGTAACTGTCTGGTCTTTAAGAGTCTGCCCGTCAACGGTAATGCAGAACGGGGTGCCCGCTTCGTCCTGGCGACGGTATCGCCTGCCGACTGCGCCTTTTTCGTCGTAGAAGGCAGAAATTCCCGATTGCTTGAAATCGTGGCAGATATTGCCCGCCAGTTCGTCCATTCCTTCCTTCTTCACCAGCGGAAGGATAGCGGCCTTGACTGGGGCAAAACGCGGGTGGAGCTTCATCACGGTTCGCGGCTGGGGATTGCCATTCTCGTCGGGCACTTCATCTTCGGTGTAGGCTTCGCAGAGGAACGCCAGCAGTGCGCGGTCTACGCCGCCGGATGGCTCGATCACGTGCGGAATGAAGCGGTAGGGCTTGCCCTTCTTGGCTTCCTTGGCAGCGGCTTTGGCGGCGGACTTGTCACCATCGAAGGCGTCGGCATGGAACTTCGCCTGGTCCTTTTCCCACGCATCGTCGTCGAAGTACGTAAGATCGCGGCCGGAATGTTTTTGGTGGGCGTTGAGGTCGAAGTCGGTCCGGTTGGCGACGCCTTCGAGCTCGCTGAGTCCGAACGGGAATTCGTATTCCACATCGGCGCATCCGCGTGCGTAGTGAGCAAGTTCGTCCGGGTCATGATCGCGAAGCTTCAGTCGCTCGCTCTTTAACCCGTGATCGATATACCACTGGTAACGCGTGTCGCGCCAGTAGACATACCACTTGTCAGCTTCATCCGGATGGCAGAAGAATTCGATCTCCATCTGCTCAAACTCGCGGCTTCGGAAGGTGTAGTTTCGCGGGTTGATTTCATTGCGGAAGCTCTTGCCGATCTGAGCGATTCCGAACGGAAGCTTAATGCGTGAGGTATCCAGGACGTTCTTGTAGTTGCAGAAGATGCCCTGAGCGGTTTCGGGGCGGAGATACGCCTTGGAGCTGTTGTCCTGCATCGCACCGACGAACGTTTCGAACATCAGGTTGAACTCGCGAGGCTCGGTGAGCGGGCCTCCGCACTTGGGGCATGTGGCTTGGGCAGACTCGGGCAGTTGGCCCAGGAACGCGACAGATACTGCAACTTCGCCGGCGGCCTTTTCGAGCCTGCGACGGATCTTGCTGTTGGCGAGCGAACTTGCAGTTTCGGTGGCGGCTGCGTCGTCATCGGCTTCTACGAATGCCGAGTGGATCACATCTTCGCCTCGGACGAACTGCACGAACGCGACTTTGTCTGCGCGGAATCGCGATTTGCATTCCTTGCAGTCTACCATCGGGTCGGAGAATCCGCCGACGTGTCCGGACGCTTCCCACACTTTCGGGTTCATGATGATGGAGCAGTCAACGCCGACGATATTGTCGCGCTTGAGCACTACGTCTTCCCACCATGCCTGCTTGATGTTGCGTTTCAGCAGCGAGCCCAGCGGGCCGTAATCCCAGAATCCGCCAATGCCGCCATATATTTCGGAGGACTGAAAGATGAATCCGCGCCTCTTGCACAGGGCCACCAGTTTGTCCATCAGTTCATTACTGTTCGTATCGTTACTCATCTGAATAATCTCCGGCGTTGTTCCGTCGGTTTTAGAGGTTCCATTCCGGTGTTCTCTCACGCAGGAATACCCAGGAAAAGTTCCTGCTGGCAGAAGTGCGCCCCGACAACAGCCGATTCGCACAACCAAAATAAATGTAAGGGATTATCATACCTTTTGACGGCCGATTTACAAGCCATGTGTAAATTAGGGACGGTGCCTTATTTAATTCGCCCCAGGCGAATTCACATTCGAAGCGCAACAGAACGGCGATGGAGAGGGACATCCCGGT
>CBDUQP010000204.1:0-4634 GCA_965369385.1 uncultured Phycisphaerales bacterium | reverse complement strand
CCGTTTCTCCTGCTCAACTGTTCCACTCCTCACCTGCTCTGTGTACGAGAATTCTCGTACACCGTGGCAGAATGCCGCGTTTTGGGCGCTTGCCGCGGGCAACGCGCTCATGTTATCATTTGAGGCGTCCATGGATGGTGGAATGCCTGCATGAAGTTTGCGCCTAAAACCAGAACGCGGCAGATGCTAGCTGCATTGATCTGTGTCTCTGTGGTTACGTCGCTATTGGGAGACATGGTCGGGGACATCGTTCGCACTCCAGTCAGGGCAGTTCTTGCCCCGATGGGCGATATGGCGATGACGGCAGCAACCATGTTCAGGTCTCGTCTGTCTCTTGTGGATGAGGAGTCCCTGACGCTGGCAGATGCCCGCAAGCTCCGCGACAAGCTCGCTTCCGTCCAGGGCGATGTCGAGAGACTTCGTACGCAAATGCGGTATTGGCGCCGCCAGTGCGGCAGAATCCAGCGGATTCGCGAGACGTTCGGGCCCAAAGCGGAGACTTGTGAGATTATTCCCGCCCGGATCGTGCTGAACGAGGCATTGCCCTACGGTTCGGCTCGCACAGCCAACGTGGGCACCGAGAAAGGTGCTGACGAGGGGTTTGGCGTTATCGAAGTGCTCACTGATCGCAGCAAGGCTCTTCCCAAGGGACTGGCGGCGGTTACTGTCAGGGCGTTGGTTGGAAGAATAGAGGACTCCGGGCGTTTTGTCTGCCGCATCCAACTCGTCACAGATCGCGGTTTTCAGCATCCGGCGAATATTCACCGCGTGATCAAGAAGGACAATCCCCGTTCTATCATCATTACGAAGCGCGGGAACTCGTCCGAACAGAAGCTCACCCGCAGGAACAACAGACCGATTCCCGTGGTGGTATATGGCAACGGCAGAAATGAGCTCTACGTTGCCGACGTCCCCAGGATTCACAACGTTCAGCCGGGAGATTGGATACTGACCACCGGCGACACCAAAGACATCCCCGTAGTGCTGCCCATCGCCAGGATCACGCGGGTTGAGCCATCTGACAAGAACGCGAATTTCGTTCGCCTGTACGCCAAACCAAGAGCCCATCTTGACACGCTTCGCGATGTCTACATCGTGCGTCCCGGCGCGTCGAAGTTACTTCCTCGCAAGAAACCCGGCAAAACCAGGGGGGCGAGGCGATGAGGTGGATACCGTTTCTGATAGTGTTGGGAGTGTTGGCGGTTCTGCAGATGACGCTTACGACGGCGGCTACGCTGTCTACTGAAGTTACCGGGAAGTTCTGGCCGGATATACTGGCGGTTCTTGCGGTGTTCATCGCGTTCAAGGCCAGGAGCGCAACCGACGCCATGATAGCCGCATGGACAATCGGGATGCTGCTTGATGTGCTGACCGGCGCGGGGTTCACGGGCAGTACGAACATCGGACCGATGGCGCTTGTGTATGTTCCCGCAGCAGGCATGATATTCAAGGCGAGAGACACGTTCTTCACAGATCGCATGTGGGCACAGATGCTGCTCAGCGGGGCGTTTTGTGTGTTCGTTCACACTGGGTGGGTGACGCTTCAGGTGATCCTGAATTTTGAGTGGTCTGCCTGGCCGTCGGGGATACTGCAGGGACTGATGATATCACTTTACACCGCTCTTGTAGCTCCCCTGATATACATCGTCCTGACGCCGATTTCCGGATGGTTGGTTCAGCCGGGAGGCCGGCGCGGGCGAAGAAGGTAGCAACACAAAAATCCAGGCAGCCTGGGCTGGTCGGGCGGTTTGGTGTTCCATGTGCAGCGCTTGCATTTCACAATTGTGGAAACCGCCGGGCAAGGTGGCCGGTGACGTGCGTTGATCAAAAGCAGAGGCCGGAAGATGTACAAGAGGCGCATAAAGATATTCCTCGCGATGATTGCCATTGTGTTTGCGGTGATCTTTGCGCGCTTGGCATACCTGCAACTCTGGTGCTGCACGGACTATCGCGCCGAGCACAAGAAGAGCCTCCGCACCTATCAGACCATCCCCGCGCTGAGGGGCAGGATCACCGATAGATTTGGCAATATCCTGGCGATGGATGAGCCCTGCTACGATCTGTGTGTGGACTATCGCGTGCTGAAACAGTGGACTCGACAGCGATGCCTGAGACTGATTGATCGTGCCCGGGACGATGACTGGCGAAAGGGCGCGATCGAGCGAATAGCCGCCACCCGGCGAATGGGTCTCGTGCAGGCCAAAGCTGTTTTCGACGAGGAACTGAAACTCGCCGAGCAAACCGAGAAGCTCACGCAGGCGACCGATCGCAGGTGGCACAGACGCAGGATCAGGGAAGTTGCAGCCGAGCATCAGGATATGACACTCACCGAAGCCAAGGAAGTCTTCGAGAAGAGAGTGAATCGTTCGATAGACCTCGTGCGCCAGGGGGCGATTGGTTTTCGCAGGCAGGAACTGGGCATCGATCCCGGCCGGGCAGATCAGGATAGTGCCATGGAAGAGGTCCGCAGGACTACCGACAGGATAGTGCGAAGGATCGCCAGGATGCGAGCCCGCGCGGGCGGCGAGCCGCTCGGTATGGAGGATTTGCGGTTCCCGGTTGTGACTGGAATGAAGGCATTGCTTGCGGTGGGCCTTCGTGAAGGACTGGTCGATGCGTTCGGCGTGGAAGTGCGAGCGTCTAACATTCGCAAATATCGCTATGGAGATGCCGCGTGCCACGTGATAGGTGTTATGAAGCGTGTGTTCAAGGATGATGTCAAGAAACGCAATATCTCTTGGAGCGTTGCCAGAAAGCAGCTTGAGCGGGAGGGGATAGAGCCCACTAACGATGCGATCTGGATCAGGTGCAACACCGTGAACTATGGGGTTGACGACGACATGATGGGCGCGACAGGTGTGGAATATGCATGGGAGGAGATGCTCCGGGGCAAGCGCGGCTACAAGATTCTACAGAACAGGAAGGTGGTCGAGACTGCTGCTCCTCAGGAGGGCAAGACTGTTCAACTTTGGCTGGATATAGAGCTTCAGCAGGAGATACTTGCGAGAATGGGGCGCAACGGTGCGATTGTGGTAATGAAACTGCCAAGCCGCGAGATACTCGCGTTGGTATCATTCCCCACATACGACCTGAACACCTGGCGACGTGACAATGCCAAGATCATGGCCGACGGATTGAACCTTCCGCGCCTGAACCGTGCGGTGACGCGGCGCTACTCTCCTGGGTCTACGCTGAAGCCGCTGGCGGCGCTGCTCGCGTTGAAAGATAACGCCATATCGCTCGGCACGGAGTTCCACTGTGCAGGCAGGATGTTCACGGGCACCCGGGGGTTCAGTTGCTATCACGGAAACGCGCATGGTGACATAGGTCTGGAGCGTGCCATCATGAAGAGCTGCAACGTGTATTTCTATTGGGTGGGGCAGAAGTGCGGTTTGGCGAGGATGGTTGACTGGTACAAACAGGCAGGGTTCGGCAGTCTCGCCGGTACGGGCCTGCGCGAGGAAGTACGCGGAAATCTGCCCGATCGCAACCAGAGGGTTGGTGCGGTTGGCGAGGCCCGCTTCATGTCGATCGGTCAGGGCAAGTTCATGGCTACTCCGCTGCAGGTGTGTAATGCCATTGCCACCATAGGTCTCGGCGGCCAGCTCGGGCCAGTGGTGCTGTCGCAGCAGATGCGTCCGGGCAGCGAGCCGCCTGCCGAGGATGACGAGGAAGTGCGATTGCCCGTGAAGCCGCAGCATCTTCGCGCGGTGATCAACGGTATGTACCGGGCTGCCAACGAGTCTGGCGGGACGGCGTACAAGGCATTTCAGGCCGATGGTCCGATTGTGGAAGTCTGTGCAAAGACGGGCACAGCACAGATGCCTCCAATCAAGTTCGACCTGAACCGCAATGGACGGATAGATCCGGGCGAGAGTCTTAGCGGCGACATGGCATGGTGCGTTGGGTTCGCCCCGCGCAATAATCCCAAGATAGCGTTCGCTGTGGTGATAGACCGCGGCGGTGGCGGCGGATCGGTGGCTGGCCCTATCGCCAGAGATGTGGTCAAAATGTGCGAGAGGCGTCTATATTTTGAATAGCTAATGCTGAATGCAATAAGACAATATCTTCGCTACACGAGCTGGCCGGTGATTGGTGCAATGCTTGCGCTGATGGTGATTGGCGTATGCGCGGTTCACATAGCGGAAGTTGCGGAGGTGAGGTCGGGCGGCTTCACCAAATTGCAGATTCTCTGGTGCTGCATATCTCTGGGCGTGTTTGTTGTGATGACGGTGATTCCCTACCAGAAGGTGGGGCGGCTTGCATATCCGATGTTTGGCATCACATTGGTTCTGCTGGCGCTGCTGGTTATCGTGCCTCGCGTTTTCGGTTCTGGCGGTTGGGTGGGGGCTATATTCCCGTCTATTCGCGGCTCTCACCGTTGGGTGGCTATCGGTCCGCAGCGTTTGCAGGTATCCGAAATAGCCAAGCTCTCATTCATTATCATGCTGGCATGGTATCTGAAATCAGGAGACAAGTATCGCACTGTGCGCGGGCTGATGATTCCGTTTGTGCTCACGTTCGTTCCGATGGGGTTGATCCTGGTTGAGCCTGACCTGGGTACGTGTCTGCTGCTGCTACCGACTCTGTACATAATGCTCTACATGGCCGGTGCCAAGATGAAGCACCTGATG
>CBDUQP010000203.1:0-4688 GCA_965369385.1 uncultured Phycisphaerales bacterium | reverse complement strand
TTGAATAGGCTCGCTCACCTGCGGTCTCCTGATCACCTGTTCTACTTTCAAAGCCGACGCAACAACAAATGATCAACCACCTTAACGACCGCCAGAAAGATTTGTCGTACACTGGTATCAGCAACCCCGAGCCAGGTAAGAATATACTCAAGACACACTCGGCCATTTGCGTTACGCAGACCCAGTTCACATACCGCGGGTCGCCATTACCTTGCTGGGAACTATCACCACCGGGCAAGTGGCATGTTGGATCACGCTGCTGCTGACGCTCCCGGTTACCAGGTGGTACAACGCGCCGTGCCCGTGAGAGCCCATGACAACCAGGTCCGGCTTCATGCGTTGTATCTCATCAACTATCTTCTTGGAAGGTTCGCCCGGAACGAGCATGGTCTGCACGTCCAAGCCGGTTGTGCTCAGCATATCCTTATATGGCTCAAGCTTCTGGTGTTTCTCATGGAGTTGAATGGCAATACTGTCGCGGATGTACTCCGGGCCGGCGTCATAGGCGACAAAATCCGGCGTCGCCGACGCCACATGGATCACGACAAGCTTCGCATCCATAGGCTCCGCCAGGTCTCTCGCTTCATCCAGAACCAGATCAGTGACGTCCGAGAAATCAACAGGGACCAAGATAAGTTTCGACATATGCCGCCTCCTTCGTATCTGTACGTAAGCTGGGCAGATAAGCGGTATCCGAGCCAAGCCATTGAACATGAATCTCTTAAGCCTGTAGGCCGCCGCACGCCACCAACTGCTTCCAAAGTATTATAGGTTTGTTATAGGTCTGCCACGCAGCCAGTTGAGCATTTTGGCCGTCATTCGTGTTGTTTGGCGGCAAACCGCTGCTATATGGGCAGCTTGCAAGGCATGTTGTGGATATAAGTTTCTTGCTCTTAACTGCCAGAATTGCTGGTCACGTGGGATTGCTACAGGAGCGGGGCCATATCCAAACGCCGCCAGAAGCAATTGGTTTTCGAGCTGTCAACTGTGACGCAGGTGGGTGAAGAGTTACGGCGGGCGTAGCTGGTTTGTGCCGAACAGGATTGAAGGCGTCCCCTATTGCGCCCCCTATTCGCACATATGCGCCTATGGGCTTGTGCCTATTTTCGCGGCCGGATTTTGGTGGGGTACACTATGCGGAAGCCGACCAGCGAGTTGCGGGTGGTGGGCTTGTCCCTGTAGCGGTTTGCCGATCGACATACCCAGGCAGTGTTGTTCCAACCGCCGCCTCGATATACCCGATACTTGCCTCTCGACGGCCCCAGTGGGTTGGTAACGCTCCTGGATGAGTAGTTGCCGTACCAGTCGCTGCACCATTCCCACAAGTTGCCGTGCATATCATACAGGCCGTAGGCGTTTGGTTTGAAACTGCCCACGTTGGCTGTTTTGTCATGACCGTCACGGTGCTTCTTGTCCTGCCATTTGAAGCCGTTCGTGTTTGAGAGGTCACAGTAGTTTGCGTATTTGTACAGGAATTTGTCGCTATTGCCGAAACTGAATCGCGTTCGTGTTCCCGCTCGGCACGCATACTCGCGCTCGGCTTCGGAGGGGAGACGGAAGACCTTGCCGGTCTTCTTGCTCAGTCGCCTGCAGAACTCTGTTGCGTCATACCACGAAACGTGATCCACCGGGCGCCTTGGTCCCTTCATGGTGCTGGGATTGTTGCCCATCACCGCCTGCCATTGCTCCTGCGTTACCTCGCATGCGCCCAGATAGAAGTTGTGGGGCATCGTCACCCAATGCAGGGGGCTTTCGCTCTTGCTCGTCTTGGAGCCCATCAAGAACTTGCCGGATGGGATGCGCATCAGCTTCATTGTCTGGCCGTTGCCCAGCCCAATACCAAGGTATTTGCCACCATCATATGACGTGATCTTGTACTGGTTCGCTTTGAGCATCTTTGCGATGTATTTCGAATAGGACATCGCCTTCGCGTCAGATGGTTTCAGACGCAATGCGTCTTTGACGTATCCTTGGGCTGTCTTCAGGTCTCGCTTGTGTGTGCTGGTGAGATCCTTCGTCTTCTTTGGCATACGTGCCAGTTTTAATCTTGCCTTGAACAGGAGTGAGTCGAACTGCCTCTGATTGCGTTTGAGTCTTTCCGCCCGCCGGAGTTCCTTCTGACGCCGGTTTACCTGGCTTTTCTCCCATGCGGCCTTATTTGCCTCCACTCCACGAAACTCGCTACGGATGGGCGCTGTGGAACGTATCGCCAGAACGCGGCGGTACGTGGATAGTGCGCTGGTATACAGACGTTGGCGGGCCATCTGGCGGGCGTTGGCGAGCAGTTTCGGATACAGAGTGTCATCCAGGTATGCCTTCTTCTCGGCGGGCGTCATCTGCAGTAGTTTGGCAAGCTCGCCTAGTGCATCCTGCAGCTCCGTCGCGTTCCCGGCCGTTATCTTGGCGGTCTGGACCATGTCTCCGGTCGTGACATCAACGAGACGCGCGGAAATCGCCAGTGACCCCAACTTCACGACAGAACCAAGTACCAGATAACGCAGCCCCTTGAGCTTCTTGCCTCGCAGCAAGGCCGGGTTGCTCACGATATCGGCCATTGTCAGGTCCTGCTCATTCAGGATCACTGAAAGCTGGCTTCGTTCCACCAACTGGTACCGCTCCTGGCCGAACTCAGCCAGCATCAGCTCCGGAACGGTCTCGCCAGCACCGCGGATGCCCACGTCGCCTTTGACACTGAAGTCTGCGATGGCTATGCGGTGGCGCGTGATCTTTTCCACGCATTTTTTGCGAAGTTTCTGGGTGTTGAGGTTTTCTTCTTCGGCAAGAGCCTGGTCGAATGCCCGAATGGCCGCGTTGTAGTCCTTGCGGTTCATCGCCGATATGCCATGGTCGCGATACTTCACAAATGCCGCGTGTTGGGCTGCCTCTCGCTTTAGTTCGCGTTTGCGCTCGGCTGCGGCAAGTCTTTCCTCGGCATCCTGGTGGGCCTTCTTTCCGGCCTCGGCTTTGGCTAACTTGTTGGAGATGGCCTTCAGGCTGGGTGTGTCGCTGTAGTCGTCCATCGCTTTGCGAGCTGCTTCGATGGCTTTGTCGAACTGGCCTGCGGCGATAGATGCCTTTATCCGGGCTTCGGCCTTGATGGCATCCTGCTCATGTTTCAGTTTGCGGGTGGCGCGATCCTTCCTGGCCTTCTCGGCTTCGACGGCCTGTACGCGTTGTTGGGCGAGCAGTTCTTCGCTGCGGCGCTGCGATTCTTTCTCCACAGCCTTGGCGGAGATGATCTCAAGACGCTCGGATGCTGGCTTGATCAGCTCTTCGCGGTCAGGGCGGTCGGGGACGGAGTCTATTGCATCGGCGAGGATGTTGCTTGCCTCTGCGTATTCGCCGTTGGCGGCGGCTACGTCTGCCAGGCGGATGGCATCTGCAACATTGCTCTTCATGTGATCGGTCCACATGAACCAGCCGCCCGCGAGCACTGTCAGTGTCAGCACATTGCAATTGCCGGCAACCACGGCGACTTTGCGTTTGCTGCCGCCGGGTTTCTTGAACTTGTGGACCTTGCTCACGGGTTTGCCTTCGGCTACGCGGGCGAGATCCTTCTGGAGTTCATCCGGGCTCTGGTAGCGGTCGCGAGGGTTCTTGGCGAGCAGTCGGTGGATGCAGTCGGCCAGGTTTTTCGGGCACAGTGGATTGTGCTTGAGAATGTCGGCCGGTATCGCCTGGGAATGCTGCTGTGCGTACGCCACCGTGCTTGGCCCGGTGAAAAGCGAGACGCCCGTGACCATGCGGTATGCGCAGACACCGACAGAATATAGATCGCTGCGCGTATCGACGTCTCCTCCATTGCACTGTTCAGGGCTCATGTAGGCAGGGGTGCCCAGGCTCTGGCCTGCCTGGCTGATAATGGAAGACAGGGCTTCGACATCCTTCGCTAGACCGAAGTCAAGCAGCTTGACACGCAGGGATGCGAGCGAAGCCTTTGTGCCGATGGTGTTATCTGCTGGCAGGATGATTATGTTGTCGGGTTTGATGTCGCGGTGTACCAGGCTGCGCACGCGGCCGGGTTCGTCGGGGTCTTCTATGTGGCCGGCGGCTTTGAGCGCCTCGCAGATTTGGCTCATGATCTCGATGGTCTGCTGCGGGCTGAAAGGCTGGCCATCTGCCATCATGTCCGACAGTTTCGTGCCGTCGGCAAACTCCATAACGATGAAGTGGTGTTTGTCTTCGGCACCTTCGTCGATTACGCGGATGATGTTTGGGTGATTCATCTTGGCAGCCAGGCGTGCCTCGCGGTGGAACCTCTCGACGAATCCCTCAACATTTCGCAGGTGCGGATGGAGCAGCTTGACTGCAACCGTTTCGCCAACTGCAAGCGCCTTGCCCTCGGCTTCCACAGTCGCCCTGAAAACACTGCCCATACCGCCGGTGCCTACGGACTCGGTGAGGTGGTAGCCGCCGACGTGAATATCAACCTTCTCTTCCATCGTTGTTCCTAAGTTTTCAAATTGGCAATGCTTGTCTGAAAGCCTGCCAGAAGGCCAATATGGCACACACGGGCAAGCGTGTCGAAAGCAGAATCATGAATTGCTTACAGGACATCAGAAGAATAGGGGAATTGTCTCGTCTACGCAAGAAAGACGTGCTGGTAGGGGAGGTGTGCGAGATCTCTTTCTGGCGAGAAAGAAATCTCGCACACAGAGCAGGTGAGTCCCGATGTGCACCGGGATCTT
>CBDUQP010000202.1:0-4707 GCA_965369385.1 uncultured Phycisphaerales bacterium | reverse complement strand
TCCTCGCCGGGGCCCAAAAAACACAACACCTGGTTTGTAACATATTTCATAGTTTTAATACATCCCATCTGTGGGGCTATACCGGTACCCCCACTAGTCTCGGCATATGTCTTCTCCAGAAGCTCAATAGAGGAATCAACCAACTTTCGGACTCGGTCTATCTTGTTGGCCCCCTTCTCACCGACGAATCCAAATATGTACTTGCAGTTGTCGATGAGAAACTCGGGCATTGCACCGGCTCCGGAGCGTTTGCCGAAGCTGCGTGGAACCCTGAACTGTTTGGGAATTGGCTTCTTTGCGCCTTCGGGGGTGGCCAGCGTGCTGGTTACTCCAAGCAGTTTGCCCGACTCGTCAATATCCACCAACCACGCTACGGATCGCCATTCGAAGTCAGGATCGTCCATCAGGTTTTCACGGTCGGCCAGTCTTACAAGGCTCTGTAGGATCATGCCACACCCCCCATCACTTCATCACGCGGGGGAACTTCCACGACTCCCTTGTCCAGCTTTGCGTCGAAGAACATGGGAACGTTGGCGTCCTTGCTTCCCGGTTTGGCGTATGCCAGATCATAGAACATCATGCCGTGATCCATGGCATCTCCGATTGGCTCTTCGCTCCCGTCGGGCTCCATAACGTCGGCAGCAAATTCCCGACAGCCGAGATATGGCATCGTAAAATATTGCCCCTTCTTCAGCCGCCGCGTGAACATGTCGACGAACTTGTTGATGTTGTCGCCCGGGCCGGCACGGTCTGTCATGTGCAAGTCGGCCTCTATGAGATAATCAACATCACGAAGGGCAACGGTGTTGCGTTGTGCCCTGTCGGCATCGGTGAAATGCCACGCGGCGCCCGGCTTGGCTTTGGCGGGTGCGATCTTGGTGTTGATCTCGTTGCGTCTGAAACTCGTGAAACGCACGGGACTGAGAAGCGATATCCGCCTTACGTCCCATCGAATCGCAGGTTTCCAACAGATCGCTTCAAAGATCGCACGCCCAGCAGAGGGTGTGACCCA
The DNA here is from genome assembly GCA_965369385.1 of uncultured Phycisphaerales bacterium. Taxonomy (GTDB): domain Bacteria; phylum Planctomycetota; class Phycisphaerae; order SM23-33; family SM23-33; genus CBDUQP01. The sequence continues at coordinate 3,695 of CBDUQP010000202.1, read as the reverse complement.
TGGATACGATGCGCGTTCGGCCTTGAATTCCGGGCGGGTGAAGCAGGCAAGCTCTCCCCGCACGCGAAGAGACAACCTTGGAGGTCCATTCATTTTCAACTCCTTTCTTCTCCAGTCGCCCTGCTGGGCTACTGGTTCTTTCATACAGTGGTGGCTTCGGGATCCATCAGCGGAAGCTCATCGACTCCCAAGCCAAATCTAGCGTCGTGATATGCCGTCTTCAGATACTCTCTATTCAGTACGTAGGGGCCGCCGGGTTCGCACTGGTCAGCCCCCTTTGAATCTCCAAACTCGAACAGGGGTGCCAATACGCCCCCAGCTACCCACTCAATGACAGTCTTCTTGCTCACTGAAACGCTATATCGCTGGAGAACCCTCATTGCATCCCGCGGGCTATCCCCTGCGCGAACACGCCGGACAGCATCTCTGGCACGATCGTCCCGGGGAACGATGATCGCTTCAGACCAGTCATCATCAATCAGACGATACTTCTCTTCAGTTTCCTTGAACTTCCATTTCTGCCTGGCCTGCTGCACGTTGGCGAGATCCGGATTCCTGGCTGTATAGAGACCCTCAAAATACTTGCGATACACCTCGGGGTCGCAGATGTCTATCGGGCCGCCACGCAGCATTGTCTTTGTCGTTTCCGTTCCAACGCTATGCACGCCCGGCAGGGGTTTTGACGGAGGAACGAAGACAACGACTCGGCCCATTGCCGGTGCGCCGTTTGCATCTGTCAGCTTGCCCTCGCGATTGCACCTGCCCGCGGCCTGTGCAATGGAATCCAGAGGAGCAAATGCCCGATACACCACGGGGAAGTCCAGATCAACCCCCGCTTCCACAAGGGAAGTTGCAACGACTCGGCAAGTGGCGGATGGATCCACAAGCCGCTCACGAATATCATTCAGGACAACCATTCGATGCTCAGGAGTCATCAGTGCAGACAGGTGAAATGTGTCTTCATCCATCAGTTCCGCCAGCTCGTAAGCATCGCGGCGGCGGTTGACGATGGCCAGCACTCGCGGACAGTCGGCAAGTTCATCCGCAATTGACTCCCATGAGACCGACTCGTCGATATCCTCCGGCCAGGTGATCTCGACCCTGCGCAACGCACCGAAGAACTTTGACGAATCGGGTATGATGTCGCGGATGGTTTCAATGCCTGGAAACATGTGTCCGGGCCCGATCCTGCGTTTGCCAAATGCCGGCTGGGTGGCTGTGCATATGATGAACGATACGTTGAATTTCTCGTGCAGCGTTTGAATCATGCTGAGAGTTGGCGTCAGCATGCCGGGCGGGAGTGTTTGGGCCTCGTCCATGATTATGACGCTGCCGGCGACGTTGTGAAGCTTGCGGCATGCAGCGCGACGATTGGAGAACAGCGATTCAAACAGTTGAACATTCGTAGTAACTATTACCGGGGCATCCCAATTCTCGCACGCAAGCTGATTGCGTTGCGTTTCCTTCTCTGGGTCCAGACAGGAATGGTGCTCTATTACGTTGTCCTCGCCCAGAACATCGCGATAGATCTTCGCATTCTGCTCGATGATGCTGGTGTACGGTATCGCCACAATCACGCGGCGGAGATCATTGTGTATTGCGTGTTTCAACGCGAACGCCATCGATGCGAGAGTCTTCCCGCCACCGGTGGGAACTGCGAGCGAATACACACCCGGCTTGCCGCCGGCCGCCGCCAGAGTGCCTTGCAGGATCTGATTGCGATGTTCATTCACGCTCGTTCGATCTGCGCCCCCGCTGAGCGCAACAAGATGATCATCAAGACGCTTGCGGAGCGAATCCAGCGGCTCGGCCGACACGCGAAGCGAAGCCTTGTCGGGGCTCATGAAGGCTTCGGTATCCAGCCAGTCAGCATCTACCAGAGCGGAAAACAGCATGCGCGTAAGACACTCCATTGCATATTTGCATGCATCCTTCCCTTGCAGATCGGCGGCCCACGCAGACAGGACAGATTCGGGCAGTTCAGGCAACTGCCAGCCGGCTGCCATTGAAGCATCACGAAGCTTAGAGGCCCGCTCCTTCCAGTTCGCCTCTTTCAACAACTCCGTCCAGTTAGCCAGTCGTCCATGATGAGCGTTAATGGCCATCGCGATATGCCCCATATTGCGAGAGAACGCTTCCCACGCGCCGGCCGCTGCGTGAGGAACGCTTCCGCGCACACCGCCATCTGACATTATGTATCGCTGGAACTCCGGCGTATACTTGCCGATATCATGCAGCATGCCCGCGATGAAGGCGTCCGGGCCGGCATTGAATGCTTCGGCAAATTGCCTAGCCAGAATCGCCACGCCGGTGTTATGGTCGTGGACTGTCTGAATGTGCCGGCGGCCGTCTGCTTCGTAATGATGTGCAACAAAATCACCCATCAATATATCCCTTCAACACGTCAATTGCTGAATCCCGTAGCTGAAATCCCGTACTCCATCCATTGCTGAGCGTCTACCCCTAAAAGCGCGGCGCGTGGGCAGCCTCTGGAACTGTGCGACAAAGACTGGCTCCCAAACCCTTCAGGGAAGAAAAGTGTTGCTGAAAGGGGATTATGGGATGAGCGGGCTTGCTCGTCAAGCTTTTGTAAGCATTTTGTACGCATTTTGTCAGCCTTTTGTAAGGACAGTGGGCAGTCGCATCCGAGGTAAAGAATGAAGTAGAGTGGTCATTTAGGAGACTTTCTTGTGAGCAACCAGCGAATAAGGAGAATGCCAGTAAGTGATGCGGGCATGCTGGAGAATGAGATATCTTTCACGTCAATGTTCAAAGAGAACCCGGTGAGATGCACTTGGGTGACTACGTACAATAGGAGTATCCAAATGGCGGTATTCTTGTATGGCCTGGCGTTCATGCTTCTGCCTTTCGTGTTCGCCTGGCCAAGATAGACCGACCATAACACGGTGTCAAGTTTAAATATAGAAACGTAAAACTAATACTGCCCTGCCCCTTGCCAAATCCTGCTCGACTGCCTATACTCTGGGGTCTTGAGAGCTATGCTTCACCTCAAGTGGATTGAAACTACGTCTCTATCTTCAAAGGCCTTACGATTAGTGCGAAGCAGGTCTTACGGCCTGCTTCGCGTCTTTTTTCGCTCTGCCCCACAATCCCCCGCATCAAGAACCACCCCGCCGGTCAGTATATTGATATATGACTGCGCGATCATGATCCCAATCTGCCTGCCGCATGCCAGCGGGGACATGTATAAGAAGCGAAGCCGCAGGCGAAGCGCACATACGTGTCCCCTCCCGCGAGGGATAATTAGGGACGGTGCCTTATTTGATTCGGATAATTAGGGACGGATAATTAGGGACGATAATTAGGGACGGTGCCTTATTTAATTAAATAGGGCACCGTCCCTAGTTTTTGAATCCGCCCTGGCGAGTTCACATTCGAAGCGCAACAGAACGGCGATGGAGAGGGACATCCCGGTGAGGATCCCGTAGATTGAGGTTTACCAAGACTCATCAATCGAAAGGATCGGCCGAGATGTCCTATTCCCATGTTAGCGAAAAAGAGCGGTATTTCATATATCATATGAGAATGGTTGGCTGGTCGGCTGCCAAGATCGGTCGCAAGCTCGGCCGCCATCGCGGCACGATCAGCCGAGAACTGGCACGCAACACGAGTGCCTGGGGGCGTTATCTCGACGATGTCGCCCAGCGTAAGATGCGGCTTCGTCGCAAGGCGGC
>CBDUQP010000201.1:0-4725 GCA_965369385.1 uncultured Phycisphaerales bacterium | reverse complement strand
CTAAAAAAGATTGTAAGTCATTATAAACAAAGAACTAAGGTCGCGCCACTAAAAAAGGTTACTCACGCGAGTTTCGGGCCCATCGCCACGCCACCACGTGTACTCTATAAGGATGCAAAGAGCTCCGTCTGCCCAGTCAACGTCCTCGAAGAATCTCCAACCGCCGATGAATCGCACGCAATTCACTACAATGCGTCGACGTGTCGGAATACGACAAGAAAATAAGGCACCGTCCCTAGTTTAAAAAAGTGATAAGAATGGCCCACAAATGCCCCCTTTCTTTTATTAGGGACGGTGCCCTATTTATTTGGAAATGAAATGGCGTCGGCTGTGAATGAGTGATCTCACAACCGACGCCATAGGCATTTGCGATAGTTACAGAACTTCTGCTACTACTTTCTGCGACTACTTCCTGCGGCGGCGAAGCAGTCCGAACGCCCCAAAGCCCAGCAGGCCGAGCGTAGCCGGTTCGGGCACGTTGGTGAGCTGGAACGAATACAGGCTTGCATCCTCGAGATAGAAACGAATCTGCACCGTCTGGCCGATCAGTGCCTCATCGATAGCGACACCCCATCCCAACGAGGCATTCAGGGAGTCTCCGCTGAACGCAATCGCCGAATCAATGCCGTATCCGGGGATCACAGCACCATTGGCGTCCAGCAGCTCAGCCAGGATTCGACCACCGTTCGCGTTGGCGTTTATCAGCAATCGATGCCCCGACAGAACCAGCGGCTGAGTCAGCAGCGTTCCACCGTTCGCATCGGCGTCGACAGAGACGAACCCATCCTGTCGCAGTGTTGCTACGCCGATGTGTGCTGCGGGGACGTCGCCCTCGTTGCCGATTGGCACGCCGTTATGGTCTACGTTGAACCCGCCGTAGTAGATCCATATCTCGCCGTCCCGTTCTATCAGGCCGCTTCCGCCCGGAATGAGCATGCCCGAATCGAACGTGCCGGCAGGTCCGTTATCCATGAATGGTATCCGCTCGCGGTATCTGTCCCACGTCAGCCCGTCGCGGCTGGTAACCAGTTGGCCGTTGATCTTCTCGTTGGCTGTATCGAGAATGCTCACATATCCAATCCGCATTCCCTGGTACATATATCCGACTTGCGAATAGAAATGTGTTGTCGGAGAATCCAGAGCATCGGGTACCAGCAGTGGAATGGGGGCCGACCAGTTTACGAAATCATCGCTGTACGAGATGGTTCGCGATCGCTTGCCGCCAATGTACTGCTTCAGGAGCCCCACGTACTTCTTCAGCCCCGTGTCATAGTACATGCTGATTACGTCACCGGTCGGAGTCAGCGGGCTGTTGATCGGGTTCGACCAGTTGATCCCATCCGGCGAGACCATGGCGGCGGCCCCCGAGCCGTGGCCGGTAATCTGCCCATAGGTCAGCATCTTGTAGCGGCGATTCGGGTCCGGATCATTCGCGTCCTTGATTACGCTGAACCCGTCGATGTAGTATCCCGACCCTCCGACAACAATATTGTTGGCCGTCGATCCGCCGAAGGGCTTCACGTTCAGCTCCGGTTTGCTCCATGAAATCCCGTCAGTCGAAGTTGCATAGCAAATGTACGTCGTGTCGGATTGTGCCCGGTACCACGTCTTGTAGATCTTCGCCTGCTCATCGTAGATCACCGAGCCGTACAATGTGATGCCGGCTTCCCATGGCTTATCCGAGCGTATAACCGGGCCGGCGGCGCGTTTCTCAGGTTGGTGCAGTGTCAGTGTTACGTTCGATTTGCTCGCGATCAGATAGTCGTCCACAAACAATTGGCGATTCCGTCCGATTGTGATCCCGCTGGCATCCGCTCGGCCGCAAATGGCCATGATTGCTATCAAAGAAGCGACCATTGCGAATTGCGGAATGCCGAGTTTTGGTTGTTCAGGTTTATTGATCATCATTGTTTATCCTCCAACGAATTCTCCCTCGCGTGTTGGGCATCGCGGCGGATAGTTCGTGACGCGGCAGTCTATGGGCGAACCAGCACATTCAACGGTCAGGCTTTGGCAGCCGCCCTGCGAGCGCAGATCTCCCGCTATTGGCGAAAATACGTGACGAATGCCTGGGGGAGAAATGCAATGGCGTCGGTTGCGGGCGACAATGCGCACAACCGACGCCACACTTACAACATATTCACTTCTATTGTTATTTCCTGCGACGGCGAAGCAGCCCGAACGCCCCAAAGCCCAGCAGGCCGAGTGTAGCCGGTTCGGGAACCACAGCCGTCTGCACCGAGAAGCTGTCTACGCCAACGGTGCTACCGGTGTCGCCAGAACCGTTGACCACGGAGAACCACTTAACATCCTTGACCGCGTCAGCCCAAGCTACAGAACCACCAGCAGCAGACCAGCCGGCGGTGGTGGCTTCGGCGTCTGTCCACTCGGTGTCGACGGTGTAGGAGAACTTCTCCCAGGACGTTCCGATAGTGCCGAGTTGATAAGACCAAACCGTGCTGTCGGCCAGTGTGCCGAACTGAACATTGCCGGCTGTCGGCGTACCGACGGTCATCTTCAGGTAGTAATCGAACGTTACTTCACTGTTGTCTCCAACCTTGAAGTCATTCATATCCTCGCCAACGAACCAATCGCTCAGATAGAACGGGAGGTCTCCGAATCCAGTAACGGTGCGATCCGGAGTCGCGGCCCAGCCGAATGCCCCGTCACCGCGAGTGGTCGTGATGAAACCACCCTCTTGGCCGCCCGTCGCAACCCAAGTTATGCCATCACCAAACCAGCCTTCGTGATCAGCATCGAAACCTGCTGTGTATTGAAGGGCTTGTGCCTGTGTCGCGGTCAGGGCAGCCAAAACCAATAGCAGTCCAACCATAAGAATCGATATTCTCATCTCGTTACTCCTTGCTCCAGAAATGTAAGAAATTGCCAGAAAAAATCCTCGTTACGTTCACGTTTCCCTCTGCGGCCACGCGCCTCAGAGGTTTGCATACAACAGATTGTCCATCCTCTCTGTTCCAGGCCATCATGCCTGACGCTCCATTATGACTGTCTCGGCGGACCTGACGATTCGCGAAGCAGCAGTTCAGGCGTCAGCTTGATCGTCGGCGTTTCGGGCTTGCCTTCGATGCGGTCGATCATCTTGTTAACCACGGCCGTCGCATCATCGCGGATCGGTGATCTCACGGTGGTGGGGCGGGGCGTGTGGTATCGGCCGATCGGCAGGTCGTAATACCCAGTGACAGACAGGTCTTTTGGTACGCTCATGCCAAGCGTGCGAGCCGCCGCCATTGCGCCTACGGCGATAGCGTCGTTGGCGCACACGACAGCCGTTACCTCTCGGCAGCGTCGCAGCATTTCAGTGCCCGCTGCTTCTGCCTGTTCCACCGAATGGATGGAATCGACTTCCCGGTTCGACGCCAGCGTAATACCTTTTCTGGAAAGGAACTCCTCCAGGGCGGCGGTGTGCTGCGGTACGCCGGATCTCACTTCCCACATGAAGCCGAATTTGCGATGCCCCATATCCCACAGGTATTCAAGCATCCGGTCGAACACATCCAGGTGTATGACCTGAACGCCACAGACAGATTCGTGTCCATTGATCATCAGGCCCGGGGTGATCACCGGGTATCCGTTGTCGGCCAGATCGGTGACCATATCGACGGGGACGGCCGTGGTGTATACGATCACGCCGTCTGCCTGTCCGCGGGAGAAGCGGTCGAGCTGGCGTCTTGATTTTTCGGTATCTTCCGGCGAAGTGATGCAGAGTGAGATTTCGTATCCACGTGCGGCCGCCGCTTCTTCGAGAGCCTGAACGTAGAGGCCGGAATACTCGTCCACAAGGCTTCTGACGATCACGCCGATGCGATTGGTGCGGTTGGTGGCGAGCGCCTGGGCTCCAAGGTGTGGGCGATAACCGAGTTGGTCCGCTATGCTCAGGATGCGTTTCTTGACTGTCTTGCTGATGGGGCGATTTCCACTGAACGCGCGGCTCACGGTACTTGCAGAAACGCCGGCCTCGAGGGCAACGCATCTGATAGTAGCGCGAGGCTTGTCAGAGTTCAGTGCAGTGGCGGTCATCAGTTCTCCTGTCGGCTGGCGGTTGGTAGTCGCCGCGCCGCAAGTCATTTAGTTGAAAGGCATTTTGCCGCAAAATGGTGCATTTGGGTGCGATTCGTGGCACCTGAAGTCGATCCGCAGATCATCTTCAAGTACGGATTCTATCACAGAACCGCGAATCGTGCAACCGGTTGGCTGGTATATTTTCAGGATTATCTTCGTGGCAAGACCGCATATTCTTCAGTAGATGATTGCAAAAGTAGTGATAAGCAAGGGTTAGGGATGGTTCCAATTCTTTGCTATTCGGAGTCTTTGTGGCGAGGCGAGTCATAATCATGCAAACGGTTGGCTGATTTGGGGCCTGGCCCTAATTTCGAGGGGACTTGGGGCTCCGCCTGGGGGTGGCGAAATCACATTCTCAACGTTCGTTAAATGAGACGCATTAATCCGTCTTGCTTTCAATGGGCCACTACGGATAGGCTGCTTTTGTGGTTGCCTGTCTTGCAGGCGTCGTTCTATTCCGGTCCTTTTTAGGCGTGTTTGTGTTCTGCCGCCAATGGGTGCAGGGACCTTCGCTTCACCCAGAGCCACCATTGCGAGGCATATTATGAGAAGTCAGAAATACGCGGCCGTCGAAGAGCAAAAAGGGGGGCAAAAAGGGGTCAGGAACCTTTTATGTGCTGGAAATATGGGCCATAGAGAAGTTGA
>CBDUQP010000200.1:0-4759 GCA_965369385.1 uncultured Phycisphaerales bacterium | reverse complement strand
ACGGAAGCTGCCAGAAGGATTGATGACAACTCACGTTATCTGCCGCCAGAGAAATCTCTCGCACACAACCGCCACAGAGACCGTCAGACCCCCTTAATATCCCAACCGGTAGCCCCTTCCCTGTCGGCAGAGAAATCCGAGATTCCACACCGCCAGAGGAACCATTGAATCCGAAGCCCCGAAGAACTAGCATACAGACATAATGTTCACCGGAATAATCCAACATGTAGGCATAGTCCAATCGCTCCGCCGCACATCGGGCCCAGCCACGCTGACTACTGACCTCGGACCGCTGGCCGATGGGCTAGTCCATGGCGAAAGCGTAGCCACCAATGGAGTTTGCCTGACCGTCACCGAGATAACCGGCAGCGTCAGCAGGTTCGACATAATGCCCGAGACACTGTCCCAAACGGCACTTATCGGGCTCAAAAGCGGGGATCCTGTGAATCTTGAGCGTGCCATGCAACTTGGCGGCGGACTGGACGGGCACATGGTTCAAGGCCACGTGGATGGAATCGCCACAGTCAGACGGATCGAAAAAGGCGACTCATTCCGCATGGAATTCACCGCCGACAGGAAACTGACCGAAGAGATGGTCAATCGCGGTTCGGTGGCCATAAATGGCGTGTCCCTGACACTTGTCAATGTGGGCGACGATTCGTTCAGCGTCTCGCTTATTCCTACCACCCTCGACGAAACAAACCTGCATTATCTCACTGCTGGAGACAAGGTTAACATCGAAACTGACATGATCGGAAAATATGTCCTGAAATTCCTCAGGCAAATGTCCGGACAGACCGGCGGCCTGACCTTGGACAAACTTCGCAATGCCGGTTTTGCCTGATCGCACCTAATCATACCTGATGGCGAATCGTTTTCTTTGCTCGCCCGGATCCATACCCGAAACCTTTTGAGACACAATGACGAAAGATATACCGACAATTGGCATTACGATGGGCGACCCTTGCGGAATTGGGGCCGAGATCATCGTAAAGGCGATGGCTGACCCCAAGCTCAACTGCCTCGCACGATTCGTCATTTTCGGATTAAGTGAGCAACTGGCATACACCGCCGACCGCCTCGAACTGCCCTTTACCTTCCGCAGAGAGCACCACGAAGACATCCGGCCGTTCTCCGACGACCTGGCAGTGCTCGACTATGACGAATTCGATATGCCCGCAGCCATGCAACGAGGGCCCAGCAAGATCGGCGGCCAGGCATCCATGGCATTCTGCGTAGATGCCATCGAGGCAGCCAAAACCAGCATGATAGACGCCATCGTCACCGCGCCGATCTCGAAAACTTCATGGCAGATGGCGAAATTCACCAAATTCGCCGGCCACACCGAACTACTCGCCGACAAATGCAACGTACGAAACCCTGCGATGATGTTCGCCTCGCCCAAGCTGCGTGTGGTGCTGGCTACGATTCACGAAGCCCTGTTCCAAGTGTATCACAAGTTCACCATCGGATGCGTGTATAACCCGATAGACTTGGCAGATCAGGCACTCAAGAACTGGTTCGGTATCGAAAGCCCGCGAATTGCGGTTTGCGGGCTGAACCCGCACGCCGGCGAGGGAGGCAAGTTTGGCGACGAAGAGGAACGCATAATCACCCCGGCGATAGTGCTGGCCAACGAGGCAGGTATCAACGCCCAAGGCCCATTCCCTGCCGACACCGTCTTTCTGAAGGCCCTTGAGGGCAAGTTCGACTGCGTAATCGCTATGTATCACGATCAGGGACTGATACCCGTGAAGCTCTTGGGATGGCAGGACGCGGTAAACGTAACGCTGGGCCTGCCGATTATCCGAACAAGCCCGGACCACGGAACCGCCTTCGACATAGCCGACAAAAACCGCGCCGACGAGTCATCAATGAAAGCAGCAATCAACCTCGCCATAGACCTCGCCAAAAAAAGCGGACCCGGCCCAGACACCACCTTCGGCAAGCATCGCGGTTGAGGGACAGAAGCTACTGGACCGGACCGGCGCCTGTGGCGGCGTGGGTGGTGAATGTTGCGCAAGCGTGGCCGAAGCGTTTGGCGAAGGCATCGCCGATTGCCTGCTCTGCGGCTTCGGCCTTGTCGGCATCTACCAGCACAACAGCACATCCACCAAAACCGCCACCGGTCATCCTGGCTCCATAGACTCCCGCCAGCGGCCGAGCCAGTTCCACCACGGCGTCAAGCTCTTCGCATGACACTTCGTAATCGCCCCGGAGCGACTCGTGCGAAGCATACATCAACTCGCCAAACCGCCCAAAATCGCAGGCTTCCATCGCTTCGACAGCCGCCAGCGTTCGGCTGATTTCGCCGATCACGTGCCTTGCCCGCATCAGCTCCTTGTCGGCCAGGTCGCCCGCCTTGCCGGCCAACATTGCATCGTCGGCGTCTCGCAGCATGCTCACGCCAAGTTTGGCGGCGGCTGAGTAACACTGATCGCGTCGCAATGCATATCCGCCATCGCTGATATCGTGCTTAACCTTCGTGTCTACCACCAGTACCACTATGTTCGGATCGTCAAACTTTACCTGCCGAGTGCTGCCGTCACGGCAATCAAGCAGAAGAGCCCTGCCCGCATGAGCCATCACGGAGACCGCCTGGTCCATAATACCGCACGGGGCACCAGCGAAATTATTCTCCGCCCACTGGCAAATACGGGCGAGTTCAAACTGGTCAATGCCCGCGGAACTGCCACCAAGAATCGCAAGTGCCGACGCGACCTCAAGTGACGCACTGGAAGACAGTCCCCCGCCCAGCGGAACATTGCTCCAGAAGAGAATATCAATGCCCTTGGCCGGTGCGCCAGTTTCAATAAGCCTGGCGACCACGCCTTTTACGTAATTCGCCCACTTGGGCTCGCCCGGAACGATGGGCCCGGCCAGCGAGAACGACGCATCATTGCCAGCCTGCTGACATGACGCGATATTCACCGTCTGGTCGTCGCGAAATGCAAACGCCGCCATCGTAAAGCGTTCAATAGCGATGGGAAGCACGAAACCATCGTTATAATCGGTGTGTTCGCCAATCAGGTTCACCCGGCCGGGCGCGCGCACAACACCATCGGCCTTGTGGGAATATCTGGCTACGAATTGTTTCTTGAGTTCGTCTGCTGTGATCATGGCGGAACTTTAGCCGCCTCAAACACCGCTGTCAAACAAAGTCACGCCGCCATCGCGGTCCGATTAGCTGTTAGAGACCATCACGAGCGTGTCGAGAGCCTTTTTGGCGGCCCCGGAATCGACAGACTCAGCCGCCATCACAATGCCCGCAGCCAGGTCCGCAGCCATCTCGGATACCACAAAACCAGCGGCCGCGTTCAGCAGCACGATATCGCGGGCCGGGCCCTTCTTGCCGTCCAGCACGCTGGTGACGACTTCGGCAGATTCATCCGGCGAACCCACGAGCAATTCATCCATGCTCGCTCGCTCCATGCCGAAATCTTCCGGCTTGACTGTGTAATTTTTCACATCGCCATCGATATACTCACAGATGTTCGTCTCGCTCGTTATCGATATTTCGTCCAGGCCGTCAGCGGCGTGAAGTGTCATGGCGCGTGTGGCACCCAGCATTCCCAGTACGCGAGCAATTTTCTCGGTAAGAGCTGCATCGAAGACTCCCATCACCTGGCGTTTGGCGCCGGCGGGGTTGGTCAGCGGGCCCAGCACATTGAATATCGTTCTAACGGCGAGAGATTTGCGTACGGGCACGGCGTATTTCATGGCTGGGTGGCAGCGCACGGCAAAGCAAAAACACACACCAGCCTCTACAAGGCATCGAGCAATTGTGTCAGGGTCGGCGTCAAGATTCACACCCAGCGCCACCAGCACGTCGGCCGATCCGCTGGAACGCGTATTCGTGCGATTGCCGTGTTTGGCAACCTTTGCACCCGCGCCTGCAAGCACCATCGCCGCAGTCGTGGAGACATTGAACGTCTTGAGCCCGGTGCCTCCGGTTCCGCAGGTATCCAGCACATCCATTCCGCCAGCATCGATCTTCACGGAGTGCTCACGCATGGCCTCGGCTGCGCCTGCGATTTCTTCAATCGTTTCGCCCTTGGCCGAAAGTGCCACAAGTATCCCGGCTATCTGGGCATCAGACAACTGCCCATCCATGATTTGAGTGAAAACGCAATAAGTCTGCTCGCGGGAAAGATCGTTTCCCGCGATAACCTGCCTGAGTAGATCGCTGTATTCCTCAATCACCATGTTCAAACCCTTTTCTCTTTCGCCAAAAATATGGAAAAAACAAACACTTCCAAATTGCCCGGGCCGCATTATACGCTGAATCTGGAATCAATTCATCCCGCATCTTCCCAGCCAACCCACCGCGAACGGTTTCGCAATACTGCCCGCAAAGCCCGGCGAAGCCGCAGGCGGCTCGGATTCTGCAAATACATTGGGAATTTTGCTTTCAGAGGTGTTGCGTAAACCCAATTTCCATCATTTTGCGTTCTTGCGGAGGCGTAAGTGTTGTTGGTTTATGAAATTGCAACGCAAACGTGCAAGCTGAAGTTTTGTCCAAAACACGCAACAAACGCAACGTTTTTGGTAGTTTGTTGCGTAATTCAGCCAGCGATAATATTTATCGCCAAATTAGCCGCACCCTTTCGCCCATCAGCGGTCAGTATGTAGATATATGACAGCGCGCCGTGGCCCGCCGCATGTAGGGGCGGACCTATGTGTCCGCCCGGTCGTTACGTCCTGCCGCACGCCAGCGGGGACATGTATAAGAAGCTTCGCCGCAGGCGAAGCGCACATA
>CBDUQP010000199.1:0-4810 GCA_965369385.1 uncultured Phycisphaerales bacterium | reverse complement strand
CTGGTTGGAGTTTTCACAAGCCCATTCACCAAACGCCTGACCAGCGAACGCGTGTTTACTTCGGGACAATAGTTCTTTGTCACGGCGAAATTTGCGAACCTGAATACTCGTAAGTCGTTGCCTGTCCGCCGTTGCGGCCAGGTTACCATCGTTAGTTTTCCGTGTGACAGAGTAATAGTAACTAACTTAGGAGAGTTGACCATGAAGCGAAACCTGACAATCCTGCTGCTGACGTGTGTCGCTGTCAGCTTCATCGCCGGTTGCAACAAATTCACCAGAAGTCGCTATGAACTAGTTCATCCGGGAATGTCGGAACTGGAAGTGAAAACACTTCTCGGAAAACCCTACCACAAGTTCTCCGATTCATGGACCTTCATTAACGACGAACCCTACTACAGGGCCAAGATCGCCTTCGAAAACGGCAAAGTGATCGACAAGGCATGGGCCGATTTCGACCATGGCATCGATGACGATCCCGACGGCAAGAAACCCATCGGTGACACACCGTCGGTTATAGTCGAAAGCAAGCTGAAGGGTATCAATCCCTGACGCTTCGCCCGTCCAAAACTCGCCCAACGCCGCATGTGGCGGGGACATGTCCGGCTGCGGCCTGTCACGACGGAGCCACACGTGGCGGAGACGGGTAGCAGCAGGCCGTGTCCCCTTTCGCGATCAAAGACGCAAAGCCGCGAGTGCGTCCCATCGCGAACAAACCAAAACAGGTACGATGCCCCCCCAAACGCGCCGATTCGCAGCCCAGCATATCGCCGGGACAAAGAACTAGCGTGACACTTTGGCCAGGAACACGTTATTGTCGCTGCCGAAACTGACGCAGTATTCCGCTCCAACGCGTCCAAATCCGGCAGTATCGTTCTGCATCCACTCGGCCGCCATAACCCAACTTTCGTCTTCGCTTACCTTACAAATCGAGAAATTGCCAAGCCGGGCACCACGGTTGGGCACAAGAACTTGCTCACTATCTCGCAGGATGCAAAGTCGCTCGGGATCCACCTGTGCGATAAACAGCGGCGCTCGATGGCGGAATACGTTGTCGTTGTCCCCGCCGCGGCGAGTGTAAACCAGGTACAGCTCCTCGTCGCCCAGATTCACCCATCGCTGCTGAGTATTGTAGTTGCCCAGCGACTGGCCATCGTCAAAACACCACTCGCCAGGAGTTTCATACTCAAAACCGTCATCACTCACCGTCACATAGCCCGTGATATCATTGCGGAGCGTCATGTAATATCGGCCGCGGAATTTCATCAATGCTGGTTCGTACAGCCCGCGGGGTTCTGCAACGCTTAACCCATTGCCCCACTTCACTATCTCCGCCGATGTGCCATTCAGGCGCAACTGCGTTACATATGTGGTAAAGAGCAGATCAGGGTGCGAGCTGACCGATATCGGCATCAGGATATCGCCATCTTCCATAGTCACAAACTGCGTGGCTACCTGGGTGTAGTCCAGCTCGATCTCCGCAGGAACCGGTATCTCCACCGGCGCGGACCACGTGCGAGTTGGGATATCAAGCCTGCTGATTGCGATCGGGCGAGAGTGATGATGGTCGACAACATCGTCCTGCGTGTAATTGATTACGTGCCCGAAACCAAGCATCTGCCTGCTCGGCGCGTGCCACACGGGGAATACCCCGCAACAAGTGGATCCGCCAGATTCCAGTGGCCGGCGGCTGAACACATCCGGCTTGGTCGGCTCGGTCCAACTGGCGCCGAAATCGGTGCTGTAGGCAAAGTGCGATCCATCAAACACATCCGATCCGGACAGGTCCAGCCGCGCCATCCCAAGCACCGCAAAACCGCTTTCGGAATCGACCGCCGTACCTGGCCCCACCCAGCAACTTTCGAAGTCGAAGCCATTGTAGATTGATTTAAGTTCGATATTCATGCCGACAATATCATTCACGACATCACATCTGTCACACGAAAAACATTACCTTCGAAAAATATACTCCCCGAATGCCCCCAGATGCATGCCTGTTGCCAAAGAAGCGTTACTGCTTTTTCGCGGCATCGGTTGCGTCTGCGGGCATTGAAGCCGGTTGCGAGGTAGCCTTGGCCGGTTGCGTTGTCGGCTTCGCGGGTCTGCTGGTCACCGCAGAACGAGCCAATGCTCTGGCTGCGGCATCGGGGCGAACCTTGACAATAATCACCAATGGCTTGGCAACAAAACCGCGCAGTGAGGCTTTGTTCTGGCCGATGGCGAGCAAATCGCCCGTCTCATACCATGACGCCCTGTTCATATCGCATTCAAGGCTCTTGGGGGCCCGTAAATTAGCAGACTGGTCGAAGTACTCCTCTGTCTCCCGCTTGCCATCTGTGGTGGGTTGGTCGCGTAAGACAGGCATCACAATCTTATTCTCCATCCTGGCAAGATGGGTACCGTCGACACCTGGCTTCTTCTCTTTCAACGCCATGGCCAAGTCTTCACTGAGACTACTATCAATAGTCGGCGTCCCGAGCTTGGGAGAGCCTGCGGGGACAGACAGTTCGTGAGTCTTGGCTATTCCCTTCTTCAGGGCTATGCGAGACTTTACCGGAGTCATAGATATTGAGACATCCTTCCCCTTGCTCTTCGTATCGGCAGCCACACCGGCAGCAGCTTTCCTACGAACGAGGGAACTGCCCTTTGAAGAAGAAAGCCTTGTGACAACGGTCTCTTGGTCTATCGTTATAGTGCGTTTGGTGCGCTCAATCGCGACCGGGCGGCCGGCGGCGTTACGAATTCGCCTGCTAGTATCCTCTTTCCGCACACGTTTCCTTGCGACAACCGTACTGCCCTGCTTCTCAGCCGCATATCCCATCTGCGAATTCTGAACAGTACTGACCGAATTGGGCGTGCTCGACACGCTGCGGGTCTTCCAACTGTACTTCTCAACCGGAAGCCTCCTCACCTCGGCAGACACACCCCGCTGAATGGCCGGCGGCGCCCACAGAACGATCTGCGCCTCAACAGGCTCGTCGCCACCGGCACTTCGTGAAGCACGCCCCGCACTCACGCCTCTAGCCCTGACCGATTGCATTGTCACCGGCACATTCTCGTTATTCACGAGCCTGATAGTATTCAGTTTGTTATTAGCGAATGTAGAGTTCAATGTACTGATGGCATCGTCCACGCTGTCGGCCCATATGACCACCTTGTCGGCCGACGGTATCGCCGTTGGCTTGCCCACTGCAACTGCCAGCACCGCGTCCTCCCGTTCAACGCTGACACCACCGGCAACTGTCGCCGGCGCCCCTGGCATGCCCCAAGGACCATAAGCCTCACCATCTATCTGCTTGGCCCCCAACGCATCAGCCGCATTGGCTGAATCAATCTTCGCCTTGGCTGCATATGCCTTACGAGACGGAGATAAAGCCTCACCCGTCCTTGCGTACCGATCTTCCGCAGCAACACTGCCCGATTCCCGGTCAGAAGCCGAAATCGCCACTCCGTTCGCCGCGTCCTTGTCGCCCAGGTCCCTGCTATGCTTCGGTGTGTTAAACTCCAATTGCATGATGACAGTAAGCACCGCCCCCGCCACCAGCAGAACCACAGCCGCTGCGGCTGTTGATATCCACCTGGAAACATGTCGGGTTGCGTGCTCCTGGTTCAGACCAAGAAGGTGCTTCCTTTCGGCAATTTCCAGTACGCAATCGGCAAAGCCTTCGGGAGCCTTGGCGGCCGGCACGTCCGAAAGCATCATCCGCAACTCCCTCAACTGCCGCAACTCTTCGGCCAGTTCAGCATTGCCCGAGACAGCACTTTCCACCTGCCGGACCTGGGTCTCGGTAAGCTCGCCGTCCAGATAGGCCGACAACATCTCCTGGATTTTCAGTGGGTCAGTCATTTCAGTCCATCATGCCTGCCAGCTTATCTCTGAGTAACGCCCTTGCCCGACAGATACGGCTCTTCACTGTACCTACGGGCACGCCTAACACTTCGGCAATCTGGGCGTAGCTCATATCTTCAAAATCCCTGAGAATCACTACGATGCGATACTCGTCATTCAAATCGTCAACCGCAGCCAAAACACGCTCTTTCGCCTCAACCGCCATGGCTGCATCGGGCGGGTTTAACTCCCGGCGCCCCACCATCGCAGCGGTAACGTTGCCTGCCGGAAAACCGTCATACTCTCCGCCGCTACTCAGCGACTGGAAACGTACACGTGCGCCGCGTCTCTTCTGCGAAAGCGCCAAGTTCACAGCAATACGGAAGAGCCACGTGTAAAACCTGCTCTTTCCCTGGAATTTGTCCAACTGCTCAAGAGACCTCAGGAAGGCTTCCTGCGCAAGTTCCTCGGCATCGGCGGCCCGCCCGCAAATGCGAAGCAACACATTGTAGATGCGATCCTGATACTTGGCGACGATCAGACCGAACGCTTCCATATCACCGCATCGAACCTGACGAACAATCGCGACATCGTCAAAAGCCAAAGTTCCAGCGGCCTTCAACTCGCTGCCGACGTCTGCATCTTTCGCCAATATATTTGACGCATCTTGACTCACGTGGTTCCCAAAAAGTTTCAATCACTGGATCGTCCAGGCAAATCCCCCATCGGGCAGCCCAAGACCCAAGCGGAGTAATATACCTGAAACAGACGCTTATGACACTATCGAAAAGCCCCGACGACCTCTTCATATGGGGCAAAATGTGCTATTTTTGCACAAAAAGAAGCCGGATGATCCCCTTAATGGGAACCATCCGGCCGATCAAATTCTAAAAAGAGGCAAGTGACTATCGGATCAGCCTATCAGGTCGTCTCGCTGACAGGTGCCAACTGGTCGTCTTCGGTCTTTGGCGGACCTTCCACACC
>CBDUQP010000198.1:0-4812 GCA_965369385.1 uncultured Phycisphaerales bacterium | reverse complement strand
CGCTGACCATTATTGCCACCGCGCTCATCGACACCGGCTCGCGTATGGATGAAGTTATCTTTGAGGAATTCAAGGGCACCGGTAACTCCGAGTTGTACCTTGATCGCACGCTTGTTGATCGCCGCATCTGGCCGGCTATTGATATCAGCCGTAGCGGCACCAGACGCGAAGAACGCCTGATGGATGACGACGAACAAAGGCTGATTTCCGGCATGAGGAAAGTGCTCGCCAACATGAGACCGGTGGAGGCGATGGAGCTTCTTGTTAAACAGATAAAGCTGACTACCTCCAATGCGGAATTCCTCATGAGGATGAAACTCACCTGATAACCCGGGTGACTCAAGGTAGACGTTACTGATTAGTATATCACCGCGGCCCGTCGGCCCACATCGCTGACGGGTCGCTTCAATATTCCTGGTTGAGAGATATGAAATACAAAGCCGTCGTATTTGATCTGGATGGTACGCTCGTCAATTCGCTGGAAGACCTCGCCGATTCCACAAACCATGCACTTACCGAGATGGGCTACGACACTCATCCTCTGGAGAGCTTCAAGTATTTCGTGGGCAATGGTGTGGTCATGCTGGGCTATCGGGCCTTGCCGGAACACGCCCGCGACGACGAGACTGTCCGCAAATGCGTCGAGATGTCTCTGGAAGAATACGGACGGCGGTGGGACAAGAAGACTCGCCCCTATGATGGCATGCCCGAGTTGCTCAACGAACTTGTTGCGCGTGGGATCAAGCTGGCTGTGCTGTCCAACAAGGGGCAGGAATTCACCACCAAAGTCGTAGACAAGATTCTCGCCGACTGGAAGTTCGAAGAAGTATGGGGCGTCAGCGAAACCGTGCCCCCAAAACCCGACCCAACCGGTGCGCTCAATATCGCCAAGGCGATGGGCGTCAAGCCGGAAGAGTGCCTGTACCTGGGCGACACCAGTACCGACATGGAAACCGCAAACGGATCGGGAATGTATGCCATTGGCGCCTTGTGGGGTTTCCGCACAGCCGAGGAACTCGCAGCAAACGGTGCAGCCACTCTTCTGTCAAACCCCCAGGATATGATTCAAATCCTCGACGGTCTGAGATAGATGCTGATTCGCAAGAAAACGCGGCAATCTGACGCGAGCAATACGGGGGTATAGGCAGCGAAAATGGGGACTGTCCCGCGCACGGCGGGCAGGCCCGAATGGTACTGCCGTCTGTTTTGGTTGTTTTTGGTCGTTTCTTCGTTGTTCGGGCCGAAGGTCCGATGAGCAGTTAGCCGGGCGGTGACTGTTTTGCCTGCTTGCAGGCAATCCCGATGTACATCGGGACCGGAATCCGGCCCCCATTACCAGAACCCCGGAGGGGTGGTAAGAGAAGCCTTTCAGCAGCTTGGATCCATGACAGCTGGGCAACTCTTGTGCCAATTATTCGTGTCAATTCTCAGGCCAACATCTCTGCCCACCCCTCCGGGGTTCTGATGTTCTTGGGATCTATTCCGGGGGTTCCCTCAAAAAAGCTCGGTCACCGCCCGGCTAACTGCTTGTCACCCCTCTGGGGTTCAACGGAAAAAGCGACGGCAGTGCCATTGGGGCCTGCCCGCCGTGGCGGGGACAGTCCCCAACAACATCGGTATCCCGATGTGTATCGGGACAGGCACTCCGTTAACGGAGTGCCCATTTTTGCTTCATTTTGGCTGTTCTTGGTCCGCTTAGCCTTCGAACTCGTTGCCTACCTTGCGGGCACGTTCGGGCTTGTCGAGGTCTATGCCCAATGCCAGGCCGATTTCCACCAGCACGTTCCAGCCGGCGGCCAGGTAGACGAACGGTGCCATCTCGCCTGCCGACTGCACCTTGATGGTGGGGAAGGGCGTGTCGCGATCTGCGATGGCTACAATCGTGAGGCCGACGCCTTCGACGAGCACTTCCTGGAACTTGGCGATTTCCTCTTCGATCGGATCGATTACGAACACCACGTCGCTGGCGTCCATTACTTCTTCGATACCGTGTGCGGCGTAGGTGCCTTCGAGGAAGTCGGACTTTTTGCGGGTGATCTCGTTGGTCTTCAGCGTGAGTTCCTCGGCCACGCCGTCATTGTATCCGGCGAAGTAGATGGTCTCGGCCTTGGTGACCTTTTCGATGATGGCCGGGTCGATGGTCATGGTCATCGCTTCATTCATCTTGTCGCCCAGACCGGCCATGTCGGCCGACATATCGCGGCCGGTGATCTGGCTCATGATGGCCTGGTAAACGAGGGCCTGCTCGGCGACGCTCTTTGTGGCGGCGACTGCGTTTTCCCAACCGCACTTCAGCACGAGCATTTGGGCACATTCGGCTTCCAGCAGCGTTCCGGCGTTGGCCGACACGCCGAAGACGTTCTTGTTGCCGGCGGCCGCCATCTTCTTTGCCAGCAGGATAACTTCCTTGGTCCTGCCGGAATTTGATGCGCAGAAGACTGCGAATTCCGCCAGGTCATAGGTCATTGCCTGTCGGGAGCCATCGGTAACGGTTTGCAGGTTTGCGCCCCATGCGAGGGCCTTGCGGATGGCGTTCTTGGCGGGGAAGATGCGGCTTGAGCCTTCGCCGGTCATCATGAGCTTGCCGGCCGCTGCGATGGCGGTAGCGATGTCTTTGGTTTGGCTGGCGTCGAAGTTGTTGATGACGTCGATGGTATCCAGCATTTCGCGGCAGAGCGCGTACTTGTTGTACTTGTCTTGTGTATTCATAATTTTGTCCTTTGTCTTGTGTGTTTCGGATAAAAGGGGTCAGGAACCTTTTATCCTCTCATGCTAACACAATCTCGCGGAACAAATAAAAGGTTCCTGACCCCTTTTATTTCCTGACCCCTTTTATTTTTATCCCTTGCTGGCCTGCTGGTATTTGAGTTTTGCGAACTCGGGCATGTCGCCTACGAGCGGCTTGATGTAATCGAAGAATGCCTGCGAGGGAAAGTTGCCCGCTTTGTTGATGAATTCATCGGGCATGGGCTTGGCGCGGACGGCTACATCGCACAGTAGTGCGGTTCCGGTGGTGCATTTGTAGGGATCGTTCGACTCACGGACGAGGGTCGCCATTACGCCGCTCTGGCCGTGGGCTGCGAGCTTGGCGGCAGCCTGTCCTACCATGTATGCTTCTTCGAGGTCGATCTTGGATGCGCGGTCAAAAGCGCTCATTGGCAGTGATTCGGTGACCTGGAATTCCCCACGCCATCCGAATTCCTTGCTGACTATCTGGTGCATGTTTATGGCAGCACTCGTACCGCCCATCGCGCCGTATTCGATATTGGCGAACTTATCGCGGGTCTCGGATGCCGAAACTGGCGTACCGTCAGCATACTTGATGCCCTCGCCGCATACGATCGACACGAAACCGTGTTCTTCGTGGATCGCCTTCACGTCGGCGAGGAACTGTGCCCTGTCGAACACGCGTTCGGGCATGTAGATCAGGTGGGGGGCGTCGGCGGGTGTTTGCTTGCCCAGGGCGGCAGCGGCACTAAGCCAGCCTGCGTCGCGTCCGATGCACTGGTAGATCACGAACTGATCCACCTTCTGCATATCACGCGAGAGAATACCGGCCTGCTGCACGCTGAGTGCCACGCAGCGGGCGGCGCTGGCGTATCCGGGTGTGTGGTCCGTGCCAAACAGGTCGTTATCGACGGTCTTGGGCACGCCGATGCCGCACATTTCGTAACCTTCCGACGCGGCGTAGTCGGTCACGCGGTGGATCGTGTCCATCGTGTCATTTCCGCCGATCATGAAGATGTAGCGGATATCGAATTCCTTGAGACGCTCCAGAATCACGGGGAAATCGGCATCCGTAACCTTGTGGCGCGAGGATCCAAGAGCCGAAGACGGCGTCTTGGTGAGCATGGCGATGGTGCTGTCGTCTTCGGCGGCGAAATCGATGATATTGCCGGCCATGAAGCCTTCTATACCCCAACGCATACCCAGAACGCCGGTTATGTCGGAAGCTTCCTTGCAGCCGTTGATTACGCCTGCGAGACTCGAGTTGATAACACTTGTCGGGCCACCCGACTGACCGATAATAGCTCTACCTTTGGGCATGCAACTTTCTCCGTTGTCAGGCGGGCGGTGCGGATGTCTTGACATCGGCGACGCCGGCCCCATAAACTCTTGCTCACTATGAAGAACGAAATACTTTACGCTGGTGATACATCTCTAACAACCGCAGCCAGTTATCTGGCCGGTGTGATGACCCATTACGAGATGGGCTTTGACTATCTCGCAAGCGACGAACCCATGGCCCAGGCACTCGGCAGCGGCGCGGAACAAGATTTATACATTCTCAGTGACTATCCTGTCAATAACCTCACCGAAGGGGACTTCCAGACAATCATCTCAAATGTTGAGGCTGGCAGCGGTCTGCTGATGATTGGCGGGTGGGAATCGTTCCATGGTCAAAATGGCGAATACAACGATAGCCCGCTGGTGGACATTCTGCCTGTTGAGATCGCCAATGGCGACGATCGCGTGAATTCGCCGTTCCCATGCGTTATGGAACCCGTATGCGATCACGTGATTACGGCCAACATGCCCTTCGCCCAGCCGCCGACGATAGGCGGATATAACCTCGTCAGGCCCAAACCGGGCGCGAATATGCTTATAGGGGCGAGACATCTTAACGTGCGGGCCGCGGGCAATGTGTCCGGTGAGTATGAGCTTTCATCGGGGCAGTTGTCTCCGTTGCTCGTGGTTGGAAAGCACGGCAAGGGACGCACGGCCGCGCTGATGACCGACGTTGCACCGCACTGGGTGGGCGGATTTGTGGATTGGGGCGACGAGCGGGTAACTGCCCAGGGCCCGGGCGCC
>CBDUQP010000197.1:0-4885 GCA_965369385.1 uncultured Phycisphaerales bacterium | reverse complement strand
AGTGGCGATACCGGTATCGCCGCACAGTTGGCATGTATGAAACGTCTGCAAGATGATCCATCCGAGTTGTTCTCTATATGGGGCACCGGCGAGGAAGACGGTCAGCCGGTTGCTCATGTTTCCGGGGTCGATCAAGCATTGTTTGCCCCCAAGGAGTGGACGGATAGCGATGTGTTCGCCTTCCGGCTCAAAGGCGAATTCATATTCGCAAGGCCGGCGGTTGAGGAATACTGGCGGAAGCTGCGCAGTGTGGAACAGGGCGAGACTGCCATGTGTCTTGTTACGGGCAAACAGTGTGTTCCCATCAAGAAGCACCTGGAATTGAAGGTGTTCGGTGCATCGACGGCCGGGGCCCCGCTGGTGTCCTTCAATGCGTCGGCATTCGAGTCATACGGGCTGAAGAACAATGCCAACGCGCCGATAGGACGCGAGGCTGCCGAGAAATATGGCACAGCCCTCAGGCGACTGCTGCATCGCGCCTGGCCGACATCCGATGGTGGAGTCTTGCCAAAAGGCAACATGCTCCTGCCCGGTGGGGTGACCGTGCTGTTCTGGGCAGAAAGCAGCGATGATACTGCCATGTGCATGTATCCCCCGCTTATCGACGGCGATCCAGACGTGGTCGAGGCGCTGTATCAAGGTGTCTGGAAGGGCAAGAGAATTGACATAGCAGATCCGAGCCTCTTTCATACACTCATCCTTTCTGGGGCTCAGGGACGCATCATATTAAGAGAAGCGATCACCACAACAGTTGGCGAGGTGATGGCCAATATCAAGACGTATTTCGGGGACCTGGATGTTGTGAAGCGTCACAAAGACGATAGTCCATACCCATCACTTTACGCAGTGTTGAGCTCACTCAAGCCTCCTGGCAAAGCCGAATTGCCCCCAGCAATCGCGGCCGGGATGTACAGGAGTGCGGTGACTCCTGATCCCTTCCCGTCAAATCTGTTGACTATGGCGATGAATCGTATCCGGGCACATGCGGGAGTGAGTTTCAATCGCGTGAGAATAATCAAGGCCGTACTGAACCGAAACTATGACAGGAATCTGGAGAAGACTATGGATACTGGAAGAACTACCGCGCCGTACAATCTCGGCAGGCTATTGGCAACACTGGAGAAGTTACAAGGTGATACGATTGGTGCCAAGGCAGGCATCGTAGATCGCTTCCTGACCGGTGCATGTTCCATGCCTGGTCTCGTGTTCCCGCGTCTGATGACGCTCCATCATCATCATCTGCGAAAACTCCCCGACGGGTCAAAGGGTTACTACAACAAGCTTATTGACGAGATCCATGCAAATCTGCCCGCCCCATATCCTGCCACGCTGTCACTCGTCGATCAGGGCGAATTCATCGTGGGATATCATCATCAGCGGGCCGACCTGTGGAAATCCAAAGCCGACCGCGAGAACGAACAGGCTGAAGCTGAAGCGTAGACAGGTAACGATTCAACCTTACCAAAACTGTTAACAACCAAGCCAATTGAATGAAGGAAAACACAATGAGTAATCCGATCGAAAAACGCTATGATATGTGCCTTATTTTTGACGTTGCCGACGGGAACCCCAATGGCGATCCGGACGCCGGTAACATGCCGAGAGTAGACCCCGAGACCCTTCAGGGCCTCGTGACAGATGTGTGTCAGAAACGCAAAATACGTGACTACGTGATCGCCCGCTGTGCCGGACAGGAAGGAATGGAAGTATTCTTCCGGCATCAGACTGTTCTCAACGCACAGATCGACGAAGCCCATGACAATGTCGAAGTGCCTGCTGACAAGAAGAAGGACAAGTCCGCCAAAACCAGCGCAGCCAGAGATTGGTTGTGTGCCAACCGCTGGGATATTCGAACATTCGGAGCGGTGCTCACCACCGGCCAGAACGCCGGGCAGGTGCGCGGGCCCGTGCAGTGCACCTTCGCTCGGTCCGTCGATCCCATCCTCTCCATGGAGGCATGCATAACCCGTAAGAGCGTGACGGACCAGAAAGATGCCGACAAGCAGATCGAGAAGAACGGATACATCACCGGCACCATGGGCAGAAAGAGCCTCATCCCGTACGGCCTCTATCGGTCGAACTGGTTCGTCAATCCGTCCCTGGCAGCCCAAACCGGATTCAATTGCGACGACATGAAGGTACTGTGCAATGCCTTGCTTGAAATGTGGGAAGACGACCGCAGCGCCGCACGCGGCATGATGGCCACCCGGGCTCTGTACGTGTTTGAGCACGAAAACAAACTCGGTAGCGCCCCCGCACACAGACTCCTCGAAAGCGTGCGAATCGCCCGCAAAGATGCCGACAAACCGTCAGATCAGAAGACCGCGCCTCGCAGTTTCGACGCCTATGACGTGATCTGTGAAGATAACGCCTGGACCAAGAAGGTAAACGTCTTCAACCTCGCAGAACCGGGCGATTATGAGAAGTTCTTCGCCTAATACTCCTTACTCCTTACTCCATGGGGTCCCGGCGCGGCTTGTTCGCTGCGCCGGGACTGGGAGTTCCATCATGTACGATGAAGATGATCTACTGCCGCTTTCGGCCATCCAGCATATGGCCTTCTGTGATCGCCAATGTGCTCTGATTCACATAGAGCAAATCTGGTCAGAGAATCTCCTCACAGCCAAGGGCAGAATCTTCCATGACAAAGTCCATGACGCCTCAACTACTGCCGGCTGCGATCTGATTGTCAGGCGGGGCGTCAGGTTCACATCCAGGCGGCTGGGACTATCGGGAATTGCCGACGTAGTCGAGTTCCATCGATGCGGCGAAGATGCCGGCTGTCCACTGTCCGGCGAGGACGGGCGATGGAATCCCTATCCCGTCGAATACAAAAGAGGACGCCCCAAAGCCGGCAACTGCGATTGCGTTCAACTGTGTGCCCAGGCGATGTGCCTCGAAGAAATGCTCGATGTGAGCATCTCGAAGGGGGCATTGTTCTACGGGCAAACGCGAAGACGCAAGGACGTAACGCTCGACGAGCAATTGCGAAGCGAAACTCGCGAAATCGCCGGCCGGCTTCATCTGCTGATCCGAAGCGGCCGCACTCCACAGGCATCACCCGCGCCAAGGTGCAAGCACTGCTCGTTGGCCGATCTTTGCATGCCCGAGCAGACTGCCGGCAAGCAACGTGTCTCCGATTATATCACCAAAGCACTGGCCGCAGTCGACGAAATGAAGCGAGGCGATACCGAATGAAGAAACATGCGAACACCTTGTACATAACCACAGAAGGCGCGTACCTGTTCCGCCGAGGCGAGGAGCTGGTCGTCCGCATAGAAGACGAAAACCGGTTCAGTATGCCCATTCACACTCTCGATCAGGTTACGTGTTTTGGCGCCGTCACAGCCAGCCCGTTCTGCCTGCAATTGTGCTGTGAGAACGGCGTGTCCGTGACATTTCTCGATCGCAATGGAAGGTTCATGGCTCGCGTAGAAGGCCCGGTTAGCGGAAATGTGCTGCTGCGTCAGGAACAATACAGGCTCGCAGACCAACCGCAGGCGTCAAGCCGAATCGCGGCGCAATGCGTGATCGGCAAAATCGCCAACTGTCGACAGGTCTTGCTGCGTTCGATACGCAATCGGGATGATGACGCTTCGCGGCTGCAAGAGGTCGAAGGCAGCTTGTCGCTGCTGCTCCACAAAGTGCAGAACGCAGATGCAACCTGCGACGAAATAAGAGGGATGGAAGGTGACGCAGCCGCCGGCTATTTCTCCGTGTTCGACGACCTCATAACCAGCCAGAAGGGCGACTTCTTCTTCCGAAAACGAACACGCCGACCGCCTCTGGATCGCGTAAATGCGATGCTGTCATTCGTGTATTCAATCGTCGCAAACGATGTTCGGAGCGCCTGCGAAAGCGTCGGCCTCGATCCGCAGGTTGGCTTCCTTCACAGGCCCCGGCCGGGAAGAAGCAGCCTGGCACTAGACCTGATGGAAGAGCTTCGCCCCGCACTCGCCGACAGACTTGTGCTCACGCTCATCAACAGACAGCAGGTAGCTCCCGATGGATTCAAGATCGAACCCGAGGGCTCGGTGATGATGGATGACGAGACCCGTAAGACCGTTCTCGTGGCCTACCAAAAACGCAAGGCCGAGGAGATGACACATCCGTTTCTCGGCGAAAAGATAACCATTGGCCTGCTCCCGCACATTCAGGCCAGATTGCTCGCCAGATACGTCCGAGGTGATCTGGAAGCGTATCCTCCGGTGCTGTGGCGATGAACCCGAACCGTGCTGGAACTGAGGAGATGATAACATGATGATGCTCGTGGCCTATGATGTGTCCGTCCAGACCGCCAAGGGCAGACGCCGCCTGAGGCGAGTTGCCAAGACCTGCCAGAGCTGGGGGCAGAGAGTGCAGAATTCCGTTTTCGAGTGCCTGGTAGACCCGGCCCAGTGGGAGCAGCTTCGCGAGAAACTGATCTCCGAGATCAACCCGGAGACTGATAGCTTGAGATTCTACCGCCTGGGAAAACATTGGAAGAACCGCATTGAGCACGTCGGGGCGAAGGAAGCGTACGACCCGACCGGGCCGATGATTGTGTGAGGGATGCGATGGGTGGCAGAGAATTCGGAGTTTGCGAGGACCCCAAGCACTCGCAAAATCCCTGGGGGGTTAGCGATTGCTGTAATACCTTGTCATTTAAGAGCTTGGACGTCAGTCGTCTCGATTGTCGACAATCCTGGAGGCATTTCTGCCAACGTCAGCAAAAACACCCTTGCAAAGCACGCCATTCCCATGGTTTATAATACCCCCTGTCGCACCCCGCACGGGTGCGTGGATTGAAACGACGCAGAGGCATTAGGACGACCATAGCCCACTTCGCACCCCGCACGGGAGCGTGGATTGAAACTTCAACATGCAGATCGGAAGAGCACGCGGG
>CBDUQP010000196.1:0-4898 GCA_965369385.1 uncultured Phycisphaerales bacterium | reverse complement strand
TAGTGCGGTGGGCTCGCTAATGGACGAGGACAAGGCCGATGACGTCAAGAAGATGACGCTTTCGGAACTCCGCAAGAAATTTGAAGACCTTCGCCGGGGAATCCTGCCCGATGGTCAGAGAGTGGTTGGTTTGCGGACCTACGCCAGACGCCTGCGGGATCTGGCTAGAGAGCTTGATAGTTGGCTGCTGGTGGGTGGGGGCACACTCCATCGTGGCAAGACACTAGCCACCGTAGGCACGTGGGTCCATTTCAACAGCGCATTGCTCTATGATCGTTCGGGCAGGCAGAGCGGGCTATATTCGAAACGAGAGCCGGTCCATTTTAGCGAGCGGGTGCCATTTCAGGAAACGTGGCCGTGGGCCTATCGCCAGCTCAGGCGGACCGTGCCCAAATCAATGGTTCAAATGCAGGCGGGAGCTGAATGGACACGATTCGCCGTAACTGCCAAAGGTCGCCAGTGGTCACTTGCCAGCCCAATCTGCTTTGAAGGCACATTCCCTTCCGTTTGCCGGAACATGGTGATGGTCGATGGGAAGAAGAAGGTGGATATCCTCGCGAACCTGTCAAATGACGGCTGGTTCGTGTCCAAGAGGGGCGGGAAGTACTTCGGAAGCTTCGAGCACGCGGTTCATCTCGTTCAATATTGTTTCCGTGCGGTGGAAAATCGCGTGCCAGTGGTTCGCGCGGTGAACACGGGCATTAGTGCGTCGATAGATTCCAGCGGCCGCATAGTTGAGTATGTGAATCGTGGCGGACAGACAATGACGTCCGGGATTCTTCTGTTGAAGGATCACCCGGCGAACCTCAAGTCGCTGTCGGGCGTACAACAAGCTCCACAGGTGCTTGTGGATTCACGGGTAAGTTTGTACAGTAAGATTGGTGACGCATTCGCACAGGCGGTGTGTTGCGCGTTTGTGGTTATGGTCTTGGTTCTTGTTTTTCGCCGGCGGAAACCGGCCAGTCCAGAAGGAACCCAGGGATGAAATCGATTAAAGTACAGGTGCTGGTGATATTGGCAGTGTTTG
Source organism: uncultured Phycisphaerales bacterium (assembly GCA_965369385.1). Classification (GTDB taxonomy): domain Bacteria; phylum Planctomycetota; class Phycisphaerae; order SM23-33; family SM23-33; genus CBDUQP01. The sequence goes on along the minus strand of CBDUQP010000196.1, from coordinate 3,871 downwards.
CGTGTGTCCTTGGCGGTTGCGCCAAAGAAGAGGAGATAATCGTCGTTGACAGGGCGAGACTCCGAAAGGATGCCGTAGTCGCCGTTCTGCAGGCTGCGGAATCTGACAATGCCGGTATTCGCGTCCATGCGATGGAAGTAATGCCCGCATCTTTGCCCAAGCGGGGTGGAGTTGTCTGTGTGCAGGCACTGAGCGATCAGGTACCTGAGGTGCGACTGGCCGCTGCGATGGCGATTGGCGATATGAAATACGCTCCCGCCAAGGCAAAACTCAGCAGTATGGGCATGTACAAGGAGCCAGGCGCCGAAGCCGATGCCCGCGTCTATTGTGCGATCATCTATGCCCTGTACGAATTTGGCGACAGGTCTCACCTGAGAGACCTGGGCACTCTCGCATTTGATAAGCGAATACCCATCAGGGCATCGACGGCGATTGTGCTCGGCAAAATGGGGAATCCCTCCGCGCTGGTTCTGCTGAAGGACATGATGTCCGACGAGCAGGACGAGATGATGAAGCTGGAGATCACCAAGAGCATGGCAATGTGCGGGCACGCCAAGAGCCTGCTGCTGCTTGAGCCCTACGCCAGGATGAAGTATGTGGATGAGAGGGTGCTGGCGATCCAGGCAATGGCAGAGCTCAAATCCGGAGCGGCTGAGCGGGTATTCAGCGATAGATTGGTTAACGATAAATCTCCAATGGTTCGCGTGGCGGCGGCAGCGGGTTTGGCGACTGTGGGTGTTTTCGATGAAGAAGCTATGAGATATTGCATTGACGCAGCCATTGATCCTCGTCAGATAATGAGCGACCATCTTGGCAAGAAGCGTTCGCCGACGGAGAAAGAGGTAGATTCGCTGCGTTTGCAGGCATGTAGGAGCCTGGGGGCATTCGATCACGATAAGTCTTTGCATACACTAGGTATAATGATGAAGTCGCCGGACCAGGCATCACGAGTGGCGGCGGCGGCATCGGTTCTTAAATTGGTTCCCGCGCCCGTCAGGCGAGCTAAGTTGCCGGTTGCGAAGAAGGCCCCGCAAGCCGTTTCGCCGGCTGCAAAACCAATCCGAAAGAGCAAACTGAAGTTGCATGTGTCCGGTGCGAAGGATTGAACGTTGCTGCGCATTGTTGTTATTGTGGAATTTTACTTGACTTGACGCTGCAAAATCTAATAATCAACGGTCAAGTAGATTATGCAGTATACGCCCCCGCGATTGCCCGGTGCAGGAAGAGTTTTGCTTTGTGGGCCAAGCCTGTTGAAAGAGCATAACCGTGTAGTCCAGGCGCAGAGATCAAAGGAGACTTAACTTGAGTACCCTGTCAAAGATATGTGTAGTGTTGTTGGTGGTTCTGGCGCTGGTCGCCACTCCCGTCTTCGTAAAGAAGGCTGCCATCGACAAGAGTGTCGCTCTGGTAGTCAAACAGTTGAACGAGAAGAGCGGGCAGCAGCAGGCCCTGATTTCTGAGGCAAATGCGAAACTTGCCAGCGTTCTGGTTGCCAACAAGACCGGCAGGGAAAAGCTTGACGCCCGGATAGCTATTCTTGTGAGCAATGCGGCCAGCGAGACCAAGGTACGCCAGCGAGATACAGATCGCTACGTGGACCTGATGGGCAAATTCACAGGGCTCAATCTCTCCTACAATCTGCTTGTTAAGCAACTCCAGTCGGCAAAGGTTGAAATTGTCGCACTCGGGGTCAGGACCAAGGGAATTCTGGCGCAGAACGAACAGATTGCCAAGGCCAACAGGGATCTCGAAAAGAAGGTCATGGACGAGACGATCGCCAAAGAGCGTTTTGCCAGGATCGCCACCGAGCGCCGCAAGGATATTGAATCCCTGCAGTCTGAGATTGACGAACTCAATATGCGTCTGAACGATAAGGGCAGAACCGCCTCCAGTGGCGCGGCTGCACCGACGGTCCAATCTGACCAGGTGATTACGGGGACAGTCAAAGCCGTCCAGGACGGAATCGCCAGCATCAATGTGGGACGTGCCAATGGCATTCGCGAAGGCATGCTCCTGACCATCTATCGTGGCGACAAGTTCGTATCTCACCTCCGCATCGACTTGCTGGACGCCAACGAGTCTGCCGGAATCATTCTGGACCGGAAACTTCCCGTTCAGCAGAACGACAAGGTTACCACAAGCCTCAAGTAGAGGTCAGGGAGTTCAGATATGGCTCAATCATCCCATGCGAAAATGCAGCAGGCAAAACCCGCTGCCGACATCTACACGGTGCTGATGCTCATCGCTATTGTCGCACTTATTACGGCAATAGTCGCGGTGGCCGGTGACCTCATGGGTGCCGACGGCTACGGTCTGACGTTCTCTCAGTTGCTTGAGCCTGTCGACGTCAGCCAGATCAAGTAACGCTGCGGGGCTCGGCCGGGCATCCCTTTGGGGTGTCGGTGGGGCGTTGGGATTGGCAGCGAAGGCGGTAGTAAGGGCTATGCTGCGTATTTTCTACGCTGAATGGACCGCATTTCGAGCTTGTATCCCGGCAATTTGTCTCACGTCTGAAGATCGTATCTGCCGATAGTCGCAGAGAATGGACTCATGACAAATTACCCTTATTGAAGGGATTCAATAGCTATGTTTCTTGACGCAATAGCCGGCTTGTTTTCGGTGGATATGGGCATCGACTTGGGTACGTGCAACACCCTCGTCTGTGTTCGTGGTCAGGGTATTGTCCTCAACGAGCCCTCCGTCGTCGCAGTTATCCGCGGAACCAATCGTGTGCTCGATAACGGCAACGCCGTGGGTGTGGTCGCAAAGGAAATGCTCGGAAAGACTCCCGGCTCGATCACCGCTATCAGGCCCATGAAGGACGGCGTCATCGCCGACTTCGATATCACCGAGGCAATGCTCGGATACTTCATCCGGAAGGTTCACAAACGCGGCTGGCCCTGCAGGCCTCGCGTTGTCATCGCCATTCCCAGCGGCATCACTGCCGTCGAGAAACGCGCGGTCCTCAACTCCGCAGAACGCGCCGGTGCACGCCGCGTCTACCTCGTGGAAGAACCGATGGCCGCCGGTATTGGCGCAGAACTGCCCATTACCGATCCTACCGCTTCGATGATTGTCGATATTGGCGGCGGTACTACTGAAGTCGCGATCATGTCTCTTGCGGATATCAGCGTGTGCGAATCCATTCGCGTTGCAGGCGACGACATGGACGAAGCCATCGCCGCACACATGAAACGAACATATAACCTGATGATTGGTGAGCAGACCGCAGAACGCATCAAGATTCAGGCAGGGTCGGCTTCTCCCAAGGAAATCGAAACCACTATGGAAGTGCGAGGCCGCGATATGATCTCCGGCCTGCCCCGAAAGACGATCATCTCCAGCGAAGAGGTCCGCGAGGCCCTCAAAGAGCCCGTCGGTGCGATTATCGATTGCGTAACCCGCACGCTGGAAAAAGCAGAACCGGAACTGGCGGCAGACCTGGTTGACAACGGTATTTGCCTGGCCGGTGGCGGCGCGCTGCTGGAAGGCATGGCCACCGTGCTGTCAAACGCCACCGGATTGGACGTTCGCGTAGCCAAGGATCCGCTAACATGCGTAGCCCGCGGGACGGCCGTCTATCTCGAGAACCTCGAGCTATGGAAAGCCACCATGGACAGCGACGAGGACGAGTTTTAAGCTGTAACTCTGCCAGAGCAGAACACGCTTCGGAAAAATTCCGCAAAACGTCGGCAAAAATCCGCAAAACATCGGGCGGCAACCTGCAACAAAGGGTAGCCGCCCGCTTTCTTGCGCCGAAAGCTCATGTCTGGTAGTTGTTGAACCCCAACGGGGCCTGCCCGGATGAGGAGGGTGGCAAGAGGCGGCTCTGCAGGATGCCGCCCGGCCGCCGGTGACATACTGCCAGATC
>CBDUQP010000195.1:0-4910 GCA_965369385.1 uncultured Phycisphaerales bacterium | reverse complement strand
GGTTCGCCTAACAGCTTGTCAACAAACGGTTAGCCAAACCAATGCGAACACATCACGAGACCTGCATAGAAGAACCTCCACGCCAGCAAAACCATCCGCCGCCGTCATCCACGCCCTGCTCGCTACGAAATGTCCGAGCCAATTTCTTGTCACAGATAAAATGACGGCGCCCGGGTATACACAAGCCCTCGCCCCAACATACCCTCATGCCCTCTCGTGGGTGCATATGGATACACCGGAAGCGTCCGCCAATTCTACTCCTACAAGAAACTAGTACTTTGTAACGGAAATCCTGTCAGTTCTTAGTACTCGCAAGTCGTTGCCTGCCCGCTATTGTGGACAGGTTACTAGTGCTCTGTCCCACGAATAATGACCGATGGCAACCTGCCAGTAGTAACTGGCAGGCAAGAACCTATGAAGACTTAACACCCATCAGTTTCGCCGGTACAAAGAACTAGCTGACATTCTTCCTGTTACAGACTACTAGTACCACAGCGCCGCATGGATATGACTGATCGCTCCTTCGAACACGGGTTGCCCTGCGGCTACCCGCGCAGCATATCTGAGTACATTGGCCTCCTTGGCCCTCTGGATGTCAGGATCGCCTACATCACGATCCCCACGCGGCGACTGGTAGCTGGGCCTGTCGGCCCTCATGCTCCTGCCTCCATCGATCATCTCTTCTGTCCTTAAAAAAGATACAAGATTTGAACAACCACCGCTCTGTAACAGGAAGAATGCCAGATGGCACCCCAGCCGCAATCCCGATGTACACCTGCCTGCCGGCAGGCAGGTCGGGACCGGATAAGGACTTAATAATCCAGCAGCCCGACTGGTCTTCGCTCTGAGAGCTACGTCGCGACAAGTCAACTTCTCCGTTACAAAGATCTACCACGCCTGACCCGGCCTCCCGGGCAAACAGATTTGACAAACATATTGTCCAAAATATTGCTCGCCATCGCAAGTAAAAACCGCCTGAATCCACTAAGAAATGCACGTCTTCTCATAGCGATAATCGACATGATTCCGCGTATTCACATTGCCAATATCCGAATTATCCTTCAAGCAGAAAAACAGGACGTATTCCCGCAAAACACAGGACAACAGCGTCTTACCGGAAGATAGGAATGAATCCACAGAACGCAGACAGACAAAGGTTTTCCGATTTGAGAATTCATGGATTTTCAGACAATGTCCATCTTCACCCGCCTGGCGGCGGAAAGGTACTGCATACTTCGGTCGTGACAACGCAGAATAGCCACTACAGAAAGCTAATTCTGATCGCTGTTGTTGGTCTGATCGGTATCCCTTTTCTGAACTGCCATGTCACATTCGGCGGCCAGGTCGAAGAACTCACGCTTTTCAAGGTCTTCAAGGCGTTTTCCGCGATCATCAAGCTTCTCGTTGAACTTGATGCACTGCTCCTGCATATTTTCATGGGTTTCGTGGCTGCCGCCAACAATGTGAAAGTTCCCACCGCGAGTCACGCGGTGCTCACCATCTGCATTATCCAGACCCAGTCCCAGAAGCATGGCTTTCTTGCTCTTGTCTTCTTGCTGCACTTAACGCCTCCTGAATCACAACCTACACCCGTATTCTACCACCAGCCGGAGGCGATACGCAAGGCGAGTTCCCCCCCGGCAACCCAGCCAATCGCCCGGCAGGCTCCCCGAAACAGCCGCCGACGCTACTTTCGCAGGCTGCGGAGGAATTTATTAGTTCAACCAGAACCTTGACATACCGCGACAAGTCAATATGCTAATGCGGTTGCTTTTTCCGTCCTTTTTTGTCCCTTAGAAAGGCATACACTCCTATGGCATCTGCAAACGTAACGGTAATTGGGCTTCAGTGGGGAGACGAGGGCAAGGGCAAGATCGTTGATGCCTTGGCCGACCAAGTGAAGTACGTGGCGAGATACTGCGGCGGTGCCAATGCCGGCCACACTGTTCTCGTCGGCGAAGAGAAGTTCGCCCTACACCTGATCCCTTGCGGAATTCTCCGTCAAGGCGCCTGCAACATAATCGGCAATGGCGTGGCTTTTGATCCGATTGTAGCTGCGGGCGAAATAGCAGCTCTTCGCGAGCGTGGTGTCCCCGTCGGCCCGGACAATCTGAAGATCTCCATCGCCGCCAACGTGGTGATGCCCTGGCACAAGCTGCAGGATTCACTCAGCGAGAGCAAGCTGTCGAAGGAAAAGAAAATCGGCACGACTGCACGCGGAATTGGCCCTTGCTACAGCGACAAGGCCAACCGCTCCACCGCTATACGCGCAGCCGACCTCAAAGACCCCGAAGTGCTGGCTGAGAAGATCAGGCACATCGTGGAAGTCAAGAACGTGATGCTCGGTGCATTGTATGACGCAGAACCGATAGACGCAGACGAGATCATTGCCCAGTTCACCAAGCTCGGCCAGGAGATGGGCGACATGATCTGCAACACCGGCTATCTGCTTCGCAAAGCATGTGCCGAGGGCGTGCCCATTCTCTTCGAAGGCGGTCAGGGCAGCATGCTGGATATCGATCACGGTACTTATCCGTTCGTTACCAGTTCCAGCGTATCGGCGTGCGGCGTTCCCTGCGGCGCGGGCATCCCCCCATCGCAGGTCGGGCAGGTTGTGGGCCTGATCAAGGCATACACCACCCGCGTTGGCGCTGGCCCGTTCCCCAGTGAGCAGGACAACGCCACCGGCGAATATCTCCGCGAGCGCGGGCACGAGTACGGCACCACCACAGGGCGTCCCCGCCGCTGCGGGTGGTTCGACATCTTCGCGGCCAAGTACGCGACCGATCTTTCCGGCGTGAACGAATTCGCTCTAAGTTTGCTGGACGTGCTTTCCGGCCTGGACGAGATCAAGGTCTGCACCGGTTACACCATCGATGGCGTCAAGCAGGAAACGTTCGACCCGGCATGCATGCACGGGGCCGAGTGCATCTACGAGACATTCCCCGGCTGGAGCGAAGAGATCACCGAGTGCAAGACATTCGACGAACTGCCCGCCAACGCCAAGAAGTATGTCAACTTCGTGGAAGACTACCTTGGCAGCCCCATCGGATTCATATCCGTCGGCCCGGAGCGTGAGCAGACAATAATCCACAATTCCTCGGTGAGAGGTCTTGCATAATGGCTGACGTTTCCCCGCAGGCCATCGCAGCCGCCCGTGAATCTCTGGGCACTCCGGTAGATCTGCTGCCGAAATCGATAGCTATCATAATGGATGGTAACGGGCGGTGGGCTCGGGCACGCGATTTGCCCCGCTTCGAAGGACACCTGCAAGGCGCACATGCGGTTCGCAAGATAATAACCGAAGGCGCAAGACTCGGCCTGCAGGCGATGACGCTTTATAGTTTCTCCATCGAGAACTGGAAACGCCCTGCCGACGAGGTAAATCTGTTGATGGGGATTTACGCCTCGTATCTGTCAAGCGAACGGTCCACGATGATGGACCACAATATACAGCTTCGCCATTTCGGAAGGCGTAAAGGTCTGCCCGATAACGTGCTGAAAGAACTCGACGGCACATTGGAGGCAACTTCCGGCAACACGGGAATGTTCCTTGGCCTCGCACTGAACTACGCGAGCCGCGCCGAGATAGTTGATTCGGTCAAAAGCATTGTCCAGCGGGTAGCCGATGGCGAAATCGTTGCCGATGACATAGACGAAGAACTAATCGCAAACTCACTGAGCTCCGCCGGCGTGCCCGACCCGGACCTGGTAGTAAGAACCTCCGGCGAACTGCGGCTGAGCAATTTCCTGCTGTGGCAGATATCCTATGCTGAGCTTTACGTGACTGATGTCTGCTGGCCTGACTTCGACGAGCAGGAGCTTCACAAGGCGATGCTGGCTTACACAGATCGCAACAGGCGATTCGGCGGCGTTGACGAATCCAACAAGTAAAGTCCCAAGCCACACACTACGGAATCAGGCATGAAGACAAGAATTATCCTCGGGGCGATAATGATCGCGATCCTGCTGAGCCTGTTTGGGCTTGATTGGTATCTCGAAGACGCCAAGCTGCTTTCACTCAACTGCCTCGATGGATCACAGACCATTATCCGCGGTCTTCCGCTTGCTATTGTCATGTTGTTGATGGCCAGCCTGGCAGTCGGCGAGATGGACAAAATGGCGCATGCCGCGGGAATGAGGCTTCTCGGTTTTTCCGCCACCGCCGGCGCTGCCGCTATCGCAACCATGCCGCTCTGGTGGCAATTCATGTCAGCGAACGACTTGCCATTTGCGGCGTTGGCAATAGCTATATCGGCAGTCCTGTGGGCCACCTTCCTGGAACAGATGATCCGCTTCCGGACCGAAAACGCGGTACGATCGATGGCGGCCACGCTGGGCACCGTGATCTATCTGGGCGTAGGCGGCATGATGATACTTCAGGTTCGGATGATGGGCGAATCGGGTCTTGCCAGGCTGATTCTATTCCTGGCTGCGGTGAAGTTCACTGACATTGGCGCATACTTCGTCGGCTCGATGATAGGCAAGCGAAAACTGATCCCCTGGTTGTCTCCGGGCAAGAGCTGGGAGGGCCTCTGGGGCGGGCTGGCGACAGCAGCGGCGATAAGCATGCTGACCAACTGGTTGCTCGGCACAGGCCTGGCTGTGTGGCAGGCGGCAGTGTTCGGCGTTGCGATTGGCATCATCGGCCAATTCGGCGATTTGTGCGAAAGCCTGCTGAAACGATCTGCAAACGTGAAAGACAGCGGATCGGCCTTGCCCGAGTTCGGCGGAGTGCTAGACATGATAGACTCCCCCCTGATCGCCGCCCCGCTGGCCTACGTGCTGCTACTGGCAATGTAGGGCGTGTCACAAGTCGAAAGCATTCCGGCCGCTCGGTCGGGGGGGGTGGGGCCGAACACGGGGATAGGGGGGGGGGAAGGTGTGAGGTTTGCCGGGTTACTTAAGCC
>CBDUQP010000194.1:0-4927 GCA_965369385.1 uncultured Phycisphaerales bacterium | reverse complement strand
GGTTTGACGCCAAAGGCGCCGCGCAGCGAATCCCACCCTCTCCGTAATAGGAACCAGCATTCAACGCGAATGTTGGTTTCTTGTCATTTATGCCCATTAGCAATAGGTGGGAGTCGAACACACGAGGGACGCGCAGCGGACCTTACCGTGGGTTTGACGCCGAAGGCGCCGCGCAGCGAATCCCACCCTCTCCGTTGAATTGGTAAGGCAGTCCACAAGGTCTTGGATTTCAGGCAATTGTGGGCTGCCTACTATTTTTGACTCCCCTGTTGCCCTCAGAGCGATCACCTGTCTCCTGATGTGTTTCATGTTCGTGTACACTCCGGTTGCTCCTGTCAAGTCGATGTAAAATGGGAAAAGCATTCCCAAAATACGCGATCCAACAGAATAAGGTCCAAAGCGCTACACTTTTACGCCGCCCGCCATGCGCTACATCTTTCTGCCGCCGTTTACAGCGGAGATCCGCGGCGACACTCTGCATCGCATCGCCAGCCTGCCAGGCCGCGACCCCTATCTCGCCAGTATCCCAGCCGGCGCAGGCGAGGTAATCTACATAGGCACGCAAATCGCCTGGGAGAAGCAAGAAGGCGACGATGCGCCGATTGGCACAATACTGGACATGGCGATCGAGCATGCAAGAGTCTCGCGGGATTGCCCGCCCTGGACACAAATACCAATCGGCGTTCGCATTGACCGGCTTACAACCAACGATGGCGACGCGTTTGCGGTGACCAACAAGACGCCGGCAGCGATAGAACTGAACGTCACAATGCACAAGCCCATGCGAGCGGTGTTTACAGACCAGGGCATGGATAGCAATACAGACTGCACATTGCATCTGGATAGCGGCTGCGCCGAATTGGTTATCCCATCCCGATGGCTCGACTGACGGCGCGATTCAGAGATATCTTGCACAACGCGAATGCCCCTGCCGGACGTGTTTTGAGCGTCCCGCGAACAACCGTCCGGCACGCTGGCATTGCTTGCCGGCATTCGCTTCTCCCACACTCCGAGCATTCACGCATTCACGCTTTTACGCCTTTACGCTTTCAGTGGCTGCAGCGTGTAGCTGAAGTTGTATGTGCCCGGCTGCACCTTGTATTTCTCCAGCGTGTCCGGTCCGCAGCTGAATCCGCCGAGCCCGCGTTGGGTGCAATCGATGTTCAGTATAGTCTCGTTGCGACGCACTAGCTCGTTGGTGTGATTGGCGGCAAACAAGTCTGCCGCTGTGTAGTGGCTCGCGCTCATCTCCAGCGGCTGGCTTTCTGCCCGAATTAGCAGGCCGGTGCCCGATTCGTTGGACAAACTGGCCCAGCAAATGCCCGTCCTGTTACCGTGTTCCTGCGGCACGATATACGGTTCGTACATCTCGTCTATCGTGGTGGCATACAAGCCGACGGCTGCGCCTGTGTTGCGGTCGATGTAGTTTTCGTGCGGGCCTCTGCCGAGATAGACGAATTCCTCGAAGCCTTCCGGCAGCGTCATCGATACGCCGACTCGCGGCAGTTCACACAGGCGTTTGTGCACCTGAACCTGATTGTCCACGTGCACCTGCCCGTCACCGTAGATCGTGTATGTCTGGCGATGCTTTATGCTCGTCCTTGAACCAGTTGCCCGCGCTGTGGCTGCAATGGCGATCTTCACCATTGCGGCTTTTGGTTGGGTCACGGTGATCTTGTCGACCGACAGTTTCAGGCGATCCAGACCTGCTTCAATCCACTTGCCCAGTGGGCGAATCTTCCAGGTCTGCTCCACCTGCTTGATACCGTCATTGTCGACCGGAGCCCGCCAGATATTCAGCTTCGGACCTGCCGTCAGCAGTTCGGTGTCGCCTGCCATGTATGACGTGATCGCGCCGGCCGAGCGGCTGAACGCTATCTGGAAGTCCTCGCCGGTCACCTTGATTTGACGTGCACTGTCCGATACGTCCAGCGCTGGCATTTTCGCGGGCGCAGGCGATGCCAGCGCGGAACCCTTCCAAGGCATCTTGAACTGTTCCCAGGCAATGACGTGTCCTTTGGCCAGCAGTGGCGAATCTGCCGCCAACTCGAACGTGATATTCAGGAAGCACTCCGCCCCGCGAGCCAGGCGCGGCTTGCTGATCGGCAGAGAGACTGTCTTGCTGGTTTGCGGAGCGATGTCCAGCCGCCCAAGCGTACCGGCCGCCAGCGTTTCGCCCTCGGATACCAGTTCCCACCTGCCTGCAAGATACTTCAGCGAGACAAAGTAGTTCTTGTTAGTAATGCTGATTTCGCCGGCTTGAAGTGACTTCTTGTTGCCGCCCGCGGGCGCGATGCCAACCGGTTGAATGATCTTCTTGTAATCGTACATCGCCGGGTGCGGTTGATGGTCCGGCCAGACCAGACCGTTGATACAGAAGTTCTTATCGTTGATCTCATCGCCAAAATCGCCGCCGTATGCCCAATATTCCTGCCCGCTCTCGTCAGTCTTCACGAGGCCCTGATCCATCCAGTCCCAGATAAATCCGCCCTGCAAGCCGTGATTGCTCTCGATGGCGTCCCAGTATTCCTTGAGATTGCCCGTGGAGTTGCCCATGGAGTGAGCGTATTCGCACATTATCAGCGGGCGATTCTCGACATCGTCGCGGAACGCCCCGCTGGCATGATGGTATTGCACGTTCTGCCTGGACCAGTCGATGAGCTCATCGACACTCGGATACATCGGGCACAGGACATCGCTGGCGAGGCGAGAATCGCGGGCAAGTGGGATCATGCCATAGTCCGGAGTGCCGCCGGGAATCTCGTATGACTTCTCAAGGCGCGACGCTCCCTCGTAATGAAGCGGCCGCGTGGGATCGTACTGCCGAATCCAACCAGCCATCGCCACATGGTTCCGCCCGAAGCCGGCCTCGTTGCCGAGAGACCAGAACACGATGCACGGGTGGTTCTTGTCGCGCTGGACCAACCTCATTCCTCGCTGCACGAAAGCGTCCATCCAGACTGGATCGTCCGACAGCTTGTTCATTACATCGTGACATTCCACGTTGGCTTCATCGATCACATACATGCCGTGCTGATCGCACAAATCGTACCAGAGCGAATTGTTAGGATAGTGGCTTGTTCGCACTGCGTTGATGTTGAACTGCTTCATCAGGCGGATGTCGGCGAGCATGGTCTCTTCGCTGATGACCTTGCCGGTCTTGTCGTCATGATCGTGACGATTGACGCCCTTTATCAGCACCGGCTGACCGTTGACGAGGAACTCACGATCGCGAATCTCCAGCTTGCGGAAACCTATCTTCGTGCTCTCGCTGTGGACTGGAGTTCCTGCGGCATTCTTCAGCGTTACCGTCAGCGTGTAGAGATTCGGCGTCTCGGCCGTCCACTTCTTTGGATTTGTTATCTTGCGATGCAGCACCGCTCGCGGCAGTGCATCCTTGTCTTCTTGCACTTTCGCCGAGACAGGCTTGGCGAACACCCGCTTGCCGGCCGCGTTATACAGGCTCATCTCCACCGAATACCCAGTTGCGTCACACTTGCTGCCGCCGGCGTTTGCGATTTCCGCCTTCACCTCCAGCAGTGCGTTGCGATAGTCGTCGTCCAGGTGCGTGCGGACGATCAAGTCGCGAATGCGCACCTTGGGCCAGGCCGTCAGAGTAACGCTGCGGTGAATGCCCGCGTGCCACCAGTGATCCTGGTCCTCAAGATAACTGGCATCTGACCAGCGGATGACCATCACCGAAAGCGTGTTGACGCCCTTTCGCACGCACTCGGTGATATCGAACTCGCTCGGCAGGCGGGAGTCCTTGGCGAAACCGACCGACTTGCCGTTTACCCACACATAGTATGCCGATTCGACTCCATCGAATTGGAGCGTGATTCGCCGGCTGGCCCACTTGGCAGGCATCTTGAACGTCGTGCGATAACATCCCGTGGGGTTATCTTCCTGCGGCACATGGGGAGGGTCGCAGGGAATGGGCATCTTTATGTTCGTGTAGATAGGCTTGTCGTAGCCCTGCATCGTCCAGCAACCAGGCACTTCGATATCGGGCCAACTGGCGGTATCGAAATCGTCGGCTGCAAATGCATCAGGCACTGATTGCGGATTGGTAGCAAGGTGGAACTTCCACTGGCCATCGAGATTCATCACCCACGGCGATGCGGCCGCATCTATTGCGGAATCCTCATCGCTATACGGAACAAGCATGCTTCTCGCCTGAAGGCGATTGACGCCGGAAACCTGCGGATTTTCCCAATCGTTTACATTCCATTGAACAAGATCACTCATCGCCACACCTTATATTCCGTGTCTACGTTTATCGTTTGAATAACTCTAAAAGGCCCCTTGAAAGACCTGTCCAGCAAGCACACACAAGCCTCCAGTCACTCACCGTGGGGAGGATACCCGGATGGTTGCGAGACAATCAAGGGGTCATCCTGTCTGAGATCCTAAATATTGCTTGTCAGATTCTTGCCCAGGTCGCCGGGCTGGAAGATATGAACCTTTCGCATATCCAGATGCAGGTTGATCTCCATGTCGGCATGGAGGTCGGACCGGGAATCAACCCGGGCGACAATATGCGGGTATTTGGCGGTTGTCGTATAGACATCCATCTTCTCGCCAAGCGGCTCGATGACCTGAACGGTGGCCGGGATCACGTTGTCCTGTCCGGCGAATCTCCCCTCAGAGACGCTGCCGATCGCTTCGGGGCGGACACCAAGAACTGCATCCTTGCCAAGGAGACTCTTCACACTGGCGGCCTTGTTGTCGGGAATTCTTATCCGGAACTCCTGGCCGTCGAAGCAGGTTGCACCCTCCTTCTCAACGAGCGTGCCTTCCATGAAGTTCATCGGCGGTGTTCCCACGAAGCTGGCCACGAAGCGATTGACGGGGCTGTTGTACACTTCCAGGGGGGGTACAAACCGGTTACATAGGTAACAGAATAGACCGGATACATGGGTAACAC
>CBDUQP010000193.1:0-4933 GCA_965369385.1 uncultured Phycisphaerales bacterium | reverse complement strand
GCCCCCTGCACACGCTCTCGAAGGCGCCAGGGACACCAACAAACGCATCGTGGCCTTCTCCCAAGTCAAACAGGCTGAATGTCATGCAGAAGATGCCCGCATGGCACAGTTGCCTCATCAGAGACTCCGAGAGAGCAAGACCATTGGTAACGACTATGGCGGCGGCGTTCCGTTTGCGGATATGCTGCACAGTCGTGACGAGTCGATCGTTTATCAATGGTTCTCCTCCCATTACCGTGATCGACAGCGCTCCGGCAGCCACAGACTGGTCGATAACATCCACGACCGCTTCTTGGGACAAGATGGCGCGGTCTGACACTGCTACATCCGTGGCACAACAATGATTGCATGCAGCGTTACAATCGTACGACATGGCGATTTCAACGTTTCGTAGGAGCCTCCTTCGCAAACCTCTGGCCAATACAAGATTGAGCAGGCACCGAGGCAAGAGCTTTGGCTGCCGCGAGAAGCACTTGGCAATAGAGAGGAGACGCAGTGCCCGATTCATACTTCGCAGCACTCCATGGTCCAAACCGTCGCCTCGGGACGCAGGAGGGGATGTTGATTCTTTGATATATGGCGTACGCCACATGTATGCACGGCCCTTTCTTCGTTGTTCCTTCCTGTCAGCCAGAGAGACATAAGCACTCTATGATCGCCGTGCCAGTAACACGTACGCTCGTGATTCACAGTAAAGAGTAGATTGTTTGGCTGCGTGTTGTCTCCACTCAGCAACACGCCAGTGTTGTGTGATGCCCTATCTGACATTCTCTCTTCTTGTAATGGGAATCACCTGTTCCGATGGGGGTGAGACATGCAGGCCATGCTTGATCTGTCCCATATGGCCGACACGCACAACGAAGTCCTTCGGCAGAACGGGGACTCTCATGATGTTGATACGAGGAGCCCCCCCGTGGTCCCCGTTGCCCAGAGTCTCCGATACCTCACATCGAGCTATTTCGCGGCCTGCTCCGTCAAGAAGCCTAGCATAGGGGCGGAGCACAGTACTGCTGCTGCGTTCTGTTGGCCTATGTTTTGCACGCACTGCTAATAGCCAGCATCGTTCGCTCTTCACAATCTTGACCTTCATTCCCAGATCAAGACCTTCTTCGCTTTTGAGCATGATCTCTCCTTCATAGTGAGGATAGTTCCGTCTAGCACGAAGAAGGGCATCGCTCTGAAGGAGAACCATCTCCATCCCCCCCAACACCTTGTGTGTTACTACGGTCCCGTAGTCGAACCGGCACGGCACGTAGGCCGGTTTGAGGACCACGAATAAGTTCTCGGGCGCCGTAGGCACCTGAGAATCAATGGGTTCCAAACCGAAGCGATCATAGAACATTCGGATGGCAGCGCTACTGTCCGCCTGATGGTCATTTCCTGGCATCTGATAACCTTCCTCTATCACCCGGAACTCGAGACTATCTGCAGGAAACTTCCACCGCTGCCTGAGGAACTGTCCAGCAATTTTGGCTTCGCGAAGATTGATGCACCGCATGAACAAACCGGTTTGTCTTTGTACCTCGCGTGACACTAGCACATGGTTGGCTGCCCCGAGCATGCCAAGGCCTAACAGAATACTGATCCCCACCGCCTTCAGCCATCGATATCTTGGCCAACATACCCCCAAGGCCGCCAACATAGGTGTGAATGTAGCCATCCAGTACGCCTTATCGGCCTTTGCCGCATACGGATGAGTCGTGCTCAGAAACAAGGCCACACACAGTACCATGGCCACTTGTACGGCCAGAAGAACAGTCGCTCCGAAGCCTGCACAATACCATTTTCGACGAGTGGATCCTCCAAAGAGCGATCGCACAATGCTCGCTGCTGCGACACCAACGCCCATGACAAATGCAATGCAATAAACCGGTTTCGTCAACCGCGTCAGCAAACTGGTTCTCTTCGCTGTGCTGTTCAGACAGTAACGTCTACTCTCTTCCTGCAGCAGATCGACTTCCTCTGAGGGCCCCATATAACGTAGAGGAGTCAGTGACTCGCCGAACGCGCTCCAATCATATTGGGTGCTTAGGGTTGTATTCACTTCATTGCTGCCATCCTGACCCGCTCCTGCGCACCTTGCAATCATGCGCCCGACTGCGAGAACGTCCTCCCAATTGTGATTGGCCTGGTAACAGATGAAGGGCATGCTCATGACAACCACAACAAGTGCTCCCATTACAGTTGATCGCCGTGCCGGTCGCCAGCCCCAAGCCAGTGCTGCAGCAAACGCGACCGCCAGCGGGACGATGTAGACGATGTGGACTTGGACTGCAACAAATCCGCACGCAATCGCTACAATGCATCGGTACCCCCTTCTGGGTCGAGTCACATCGCACGCCAGGAAGTAGAATGACCCCATGAGCGCGCACAATCCCACGCTAAGCCAACCAGCGGTCCTATGGGAGAAGTACACATAGTACTCGGAGGTAGCGTAAGTCATCGATCCGACCCAAGCGACTAGAACACCGCAGAACTCTCGCAGAACAAGGTAAGCTAGGGAAACAACGAGAACCCCTGCGATTACACCGCACCAGAAGACGCCCTGTCCATCGGGCCAGTATCTTAGGAAGGGCCAGAGCACCCAGTACATTATCGGCCCCGGTGTGCGTCCAGGGGCTCGCGGTGAGTGGTTACCGACAATGCCACTCATTGTCGTCCCGGTCAGCCGTGGGCCTTGCTTCGCCTGTGCAGCCGTATCTTCCAGAAGGTGACGATCCGGACCAGTTGACACGTACTGAACCGTCGATCCACGGATGACAATCGCTATCAACAGGACTATCGCGAGCAAACCGATCTCTCTGAGACTGGGCCACGGCGTAACTCCCCCACCGGATACTCTTGCTTCTGCTGTTCGCAAAATTGGCTTCCCGACAACACTGTTCATTTCTGCCATGCGACTTCTCTTACAACCGTAAATGGCTTGTCGCGATATAGCTCGGATCACTGCTCCTCTGCGAAGAGATCACATCTCGAGGGCTCGGCAGAATGAGATATCCCACCCTTGGCACTTCCGAATGCGTGGCGTGTACCCTCTACCCAGTACCGCCCAATTGCAGCCCCACTGATCCCAGTGTCCCGCAGGAATCTCACGACGCCTTCGACTGAATTGATAATGGGCTGGCCTTTCCCATTCAGCGACGTGTTCAAGAGCACAGGAACGCCGGTGCGACGTTGGAATGCGTCCAGCAATCGCCAATACAATGGCTCTACATCCCGATTGACCGTCTGCACTCTGGCGCTTCCATCAACGTGCACACAGGCAGGGATATCCTGAAGCTTGCTCTGATGCACCTTACCGACAAAGAGCATGAAAGGAGATTCGCATGGTAGATCAAAATACTCCCTGCTGTGCTCCGCTTTCACACTCGGCGCAAAAGGCTGACACCAGAGGCGTTTCTTGATGGAGTCGTTAAGCAGCTGTCGCATTTCGGGACGTCGTGGATCTGCCAAGAGACTCCGATGTCCCAGCGCTCGTGGCCCGAATTCCATCCTGCCTTGAAACCAGGCAACGATGCCTCCTTCTTCCAGCTCATCGGCCACCTTGTCAACAATATTGTCTGGCCGCCTGTAGCATGCTCCGAGCTGATCCAGAGAACGCTCGATCCCGCTGCCGTCAAGACTCGAGCCGCAGGCCGCGTAAAAAGCTGGCCGTGATCGTCCATTTCCTCGCACAATTCGCGTGTGAAGCGCCGCGCCCAGGGCCCCACCGTCATCACCCGGCGCTGGCGGAATATGTAGGGTGCTCGCTCGCTTCTCTTGAAGAATCTTCCCATTACACACACTATTGAGGGCAACGCCCCCCGCGTAGCACAGGTCTTGACAAGACGTTTCTCGACACACGACGCTAGCCAAGTGTAGCACCACCTCCTCTAAGAGGCGTTGCGCGGACGCGGCTACGTCTGCATGATAGTCTGAGATGGCCTCACCCGGCAACCTTGGCGGCCCCAAGAGGCGGCAGAGCTCATCCGTATAGTAAGTCTTGCCACCCAAATGATAGTCAAAATAGCGAATACGCATGCCAAACGAGTCCACCGTTTTCCAGAGGCACTTCCTCAGCTTGTCCAGGAAGACCGGCTTCCCATATGCGGCTAGGGACATCGTCTTGCACTCATCACTGTGAGGATTGAAGCCGAGAAACTGGGTAATGGTACTGTAGAAGTAGCCGATGGATGCTGGCCCACGAAATCGGCGTAGACATTTCAGCCCATTCTTGTCACCGTAGCCCATCCAACCACTGTCGCATTCGCCTCCCCCATCCAATACCAGGCACGCGGATTGACTGACCCCTGAGGTGTAGAATGCCGAAGCCGCATGGGCCACGTGATGCTGCACGTATTGCAGTCTGGTTCGTTCGAAGTCTGCACCGACCTGCTTCCTCAACTCGTTTCGTAGGAACCATATCCGTTTCAAGGAACGTGCCTGCCAACTGGATGCCAGGCGCAAGGACCGCGGAAAACCGCACAGTGCGCCGCGGACTCGCCCCATGAGGGCCATCGCCGGCTTCATGTTGAATGCAATCTGATCTACATCTGCGAGAGATATGCCGGCCTGCCGGCACACCTCACGGATTGCAGGCACAGGCAGCGCCGCGTCGTGCTTCACGCCTGATATGCGTTCATTCGCGATGCAGTATACTCGATCATCTGATGTAATAAGTGCAGCAGCTGCGTCATGTAGGTACGCACTTACACCTATGATAGCTCTTTGAGGCATGCTTCACCATACTCACTTCTGATTCTCTTCGCCGGCCAATACTGTAGGATTGGCTCGCATTGTATGTCGCCTGGTGACTGCCACACCGCCTTCGCAGTCATGCCGGATAGGAAGACGTCCTCCATCACGGCCCAGGTTATCGCCGCCTTGTGTGCCACATGCGTGCGGCCATCCTTCATCTTCGTGATCTTTGCGTCGGGATCGTGTGGGTTGTGCC
>CBDUQP010000192.1:0-5000 GCA_965369385.1 uncultured Phycisphaerales bacterium | reverse complement strand
GCAATAATGGGGAAAAACCGTCTGTGCAACACCTCTATTTCCTAATTTCTCAATATTTTCAATTTTTCTAATACAGGGCCGACGCTTTTGTCGAATCATCATCAACTCATCCCGCCTGCCCGAAGCGATGCAGATGGGTGAAGAGTTACCTTGCCGGCAATGATGTCCTAACGAGTGGGTCGGGGTGATTGTGCATGCGGCCGTGAAGTTGAGACACTGAAGGACATCTGAGAATAGTGAATATAATGGGCTCGCGGAGTTGACGCTTCGCGGGCCCTGTGTCTTGTTTATGGGTATGTTTGCGGATCACATCTGGACGTAGATGTTGTACAGGACGTGGATGCCTACTGCGATTCCGAATCCGCGGGTCAAGTATACGATGCCCAGGTATGCGCCGGCCAGTGCCCTGAATGTCATGACCGCCGGGATATTGACTTCCTGCAGAAGCTTGTTTGCCGGCATGTGGTAGAGAGCGAAAAGGGCGGCAGCTAGAATCACAGCAGCCGGTGCGGCCCATTTGCGTGGCATTTCGAACACATCATGCACGATGTATATCAGCAGGCCTATACCGAGCAGGCGGAAGAGGAATTCCTCGTAGGTTGCCACGCCGGCGGACCTGACGATGGTTCCCATCGCACTAGCCTGGGGCATGGCGGTGGTAGCGTCGTGTGCGAGAATCATGTTTGTCAGCGTGCCGAGAACAAGAAGCGGCAGGACACCAAGTATCGATTCGACCGCCATGGGGCCCAGGACGATGGGGTGAATGCGCCAGCGATGCCGTTTGACCAGGTGCTGGATCAGCAGGGCGGCTGCCACGATTGCGGGCATGAGACTTGGCATGGTAGCGCCAAGAAGTGTAAGCGGGCCGGCGAAGTCTTCTGGCACGAGCACATCCACCTGGTAAAACATTCTGCCCACCTGGAACAGAAGCAGTACGGGCAGCACAAACGCCAGGCTATACAGAGGGCGGCGAGTGCGTGTGAAGTAGTCTTCGTGTCGATGGCCTATGTTGCGAGCGGCTGGCTTCATGGCGTTATCACCGGTCCTCTCGCGCGGGGGCGTTTATATGTTCTTTGGAATTCGCGGCATCCCTGGTGTTACGTGGCGTTTGTTGGGGGATGGCGGCGGGTTTCTCGTATGGGATCGCCAGGTAGCGTCTAACTCGCCATGCGGTCTTTCGGCCGATGCCTTTTACCTTTGCCAGGTTTTCTCCGCAGGCGAATGGGCGGTCATGCGTTTGGGCGAATGTCGCGATCATTGCCGCCCGGGTTTTGTGTATGTAGGGCAGGCGTGCGAGGGATGCTTCATCTGCGGTGTTTGGATCTATAAACTGCCTTGCCGCAGTGATACCGGAAGGGTTTGCGACTGGTGCTTGCGAGAATGTGACACGCCGATTGCACAGGGAGGCAGCGAGCAATAGTCCGCTTGCCAGGCACATCGCAGCGATGACTGCTGTGTCATTGCGTCCAGGCATGAATTGCAGGCGTACATTTGCGGCCATGTGTTCTATCCATTTCGGCGACCAGGAATTATGGCGTAAGTTTTCGCAAAGATCTGTCAGGCGTCATAGGCAAGTGTACCACACGTTGCGAGCAAAGCGAATAACGGCGTACATCTGCTAATCGGGAAGATCGGCTTCGTTGGGATCCGCCGGGCGATTGGCAGCGGCATGCGCTTCGGTCGCCAGCATTGCCCTGAAGTTACGCATTTCACGATACGCCAGTTTGGGCTTTGTGTTCCCGTGGCAGAGTCCGGCGTGGGGAATTATCTGTCCGTTATGATCTGCCAGTGTTCGCCAGCAAATGGATTCCATGAAAGGTTTGGACATTGCTATACGTGAGAATGCCTGCAACCATTCGGCCTGCAATCTTTGGGACCATTCGGCGTGCCATCTTCCCGCTTGGGTTATCGGAGCTTCTCCCTGCCATACATCGCGTTTGTCGATGGCGGTCTGTGACGGTACTTCACAAGCGGTGATATGGATGGTCTTGGCAAAAGTGACGAACTGGTCCATCATTGAGCTGCATTGCAGGAGGTTGCGGACAAAGTGTCCTTCCCTCGGGACGCCCATAATCACCCGCAGGCCGAACGCGTCGAATTGTACTCCGCTCTGGACAGCCATTTCGGCATACATGAGCGGTGGGATCGTGCGTTGATTGTGGGCGTAGTATTCTCCCCAGGGCATCGTCAGTTCGATCATTATCTTGGCGTTTGGAGCCAGGCGTCTGACGAGCATGCAATTCATCCTGGTCAGCTCCATGAGCTGATCAAAGGTGAGATTGAACGTATTCAGGGCATGTATCCCCGATACGACGTTCCATACCTGCACCTGTTTGGCGTATCTTGTGACCACCCGTTCGACATGCTCGTAGATCGTGTCACGAAGAGCTTCGTAATCGTGTTCCCATATGTACATCCACTCGGGCAGATTGGAACTGTCGAAACTCAGCAGGGGTCCGGCGTGGATCTGTTTGCGAGCATGGATCGCGGTGTTTATCCACTCATCGGTAACGGCGTATTGCAGGTCCCGTTCTTTTGGCTCGATGCTCTTCCACGGCATGGGGATGCTGTAGAAGTCGGCCACTTCCTGGGCTCGACTCTTGTATCCCTTGCTGGACGCATTGACATTCAGAATCGTGCCTATGGGCGTGCGTTTTCCACGTTTGCGTTTCAGGAATGCCGAGGCATGCAGAAGGGCCATCTTCTCGCCAAGCATGACCGCATTGTCAAGTGCGCTGTCGGCCAGGAGGGAAGCCGTGATCGGATCGGTCTGGCTGATTGCCTGGACGAATTGAGTGCGAACGTTGCCAAACTCCTTATTCAGTTCTTTGGCATCGGCGTAGTCGAAGAGTCCCCATTCCTCACGCTTCTGAAAAAGCGTCATTATCTGGGCTCTGGCCAGTTCAACACTGAGATTGTACGGGGTGTTGCGTTCCTCCAGACGGGTGGTCGGCAGCAGGAAGCTTCCGCTGTTGCCCGTGTCCCACAGCAGGGCAATGCCCACTGGTCCGGTCGATTGCTTGATGCAGGTTATCTGACCATCTGACGCGGTGATATCTGCGCGCACCGGAACACCATCCGGACCAAACACGTACGCGCCGGCGAGGTTTACATCCTTCGCTATCGCGCCGTCTCGATAAACGTCAAATCTAAGCATCTTGCCCTTATAAGAGGGATGGTGTGTCTTCCCTCTGGTGTCATGTTCCGTCGCAGGCATGGGGCGCGTTTGTTACGTATGCCTTTGTCTGCGGTTATGATACAGATCGCTCGCTATTGCAAGCCAATAACCGGTTTGCCCCAAACACTATGTGACTATGGAAGCAGGACTCCAATTATAAGGATTTGTATCTTGGAGGCAACATTGTAGGCTCCGAAACGCTTCGAATGGCATCAGATGGCGTGGTCCCGGGGATAGGCGGGCTGTAAACAGGTGGCTTCGAGTGGTCTATGGAGGCAAAACCGGGATAATACGAATGGTAATTCCCGAAAATCCCAAGAAGAATCAAGGATTCTCAGGCCTCTTCGTCTGGCATTGGTATTGGATTGCAGCAATTTGTAAAACTTGCTTAAAGAGATATTTATGTCCTGAAAATCTCAAAAAACGCCTCAGGCGGGACAAAATGTGCAGCATCCTTACTTTTGTGGTGCGTGTAAGTCTGTCGTGGAGCGGTTCGGCCAGATTGCCGATATTCATCCAATAGGTAGCGATCTAGCTGTTTATGGTGCCTTCGTGTGTTTGTTGCCCGTGGCGGATGTGTATCTTAGCATCTATATCAAGGCTTGGTGGTTTAATGAGTGCCCGGATTGCGGGGCCCGGTTTATGTATCGTCTCCGTTTATGGTCTTGTCTGGAGATGTAATGGTTTTGCATGAAATCGACATTTCGAGAGTCCTTTTGGCCACGATGTGCCGTGAAGGGCGGATGGACTGCTGGTCCGAGGTGGCGGACGCCGGTCCGTGGCGAGTTACGGAAACACGCGACGAGATCGAGACGCTTGTTGCTGCGCGGGACCATGACGTGGACGTGGCAATTATTCGTATGCCGCTCGACGAGTCTATCGATACTGACATAATAAATGTTCTTCGGGACGTTTCTACCGGATCGTATATGCCCATCATTGCTGTCGTCGCCAACGAGTGTGAGGTGCATCGGTGCCGCCTGCTGGATTGCGGTGCGGACGATGTGGTTCACGAGGGCATATACGCCAACGAGATGATTGCTCGGATGAAGGCGATGCTAAGGGTAAAACGCCTCTACGATGAACTTGATTCTGCCCGCAACGAACTCGAAAACGTGCTCCAGCGGGAGCGTAAGCGGTTATATGACCTGCAGAAGGATAACGATCAGCTCCGTCGGATGTGCACCACCGATCCGCTGACCCACGTGCAGAATGTCAGGTCATTCAGTGATCTGCTGAGTCACGAGTTCAAGTCGGCCAAGCGATATGGAAACTCACTGAGCCTTCTTACGCTCGATATCGATCATTTCAAGGTGATTAACGATAATCATGGGCATCCCAGCGGAGACTATGTACTCAAGGAATTGGCGGTCATTTTGACCCAGTCCGTTCGCGAGTCGGACGTTGTCGCAAGGACCGGTGGCGAGGAGTTTTGCATAATTCTGCCTCGTGCGGACAGGGACGAGGCCAACAAGCTTGCTGAACGCATAAGGCAGCATGTGTTTGCCCGCGAGTTCACAGTCCACGGTGATAATATACACGCCACCGTTTCGCTCGGCGTCGCCACCTTCCCCAGCGATGCCGAAGTTACCGAAGCAAGGATGTTGGTGTATTTTTCCGACCAGGCACTGCTCATAGCAAAAGAAACCGGCCGCGACCGCACAGTTCAATACAGTGATCTGCCGAAGGCTACCAGAAAACGAATGCGGGCATCATATAAGGATGTTACCAATTCAACGCAATCAACCCCGTAGGGTCAGCCTGGGCGTGTGCGAGATGCTTCTCTGGCGGCAGATAACGTGTGTTGTCATCAATTCTTGTG
>CBDUQP010000191.1:0-5012 GCA_965369385.1 uncultured Phycisphaerales bacterium | reverse complement strand
GTTACCCATGTGCCCGGTATAATGTGTTACCTATGTTACCGGTTCGGACCAGATCTTAGGCGGAGGCGTAAGCCTCCGGACAATGCGTTCAAAACACGAACAAGCCCCGACGGGGCGATACACGATACGCGGTATGGAAAGGGTCGGCTCATGTCTTATACGAATCTTATCTATCATATTGTGTTTTCCACGAAGGAGCGGCGAGCCTTCCTGGCCGATGATTATCTGGCCAGGACGTGCAAATACCTCGGCGGGATAATAAGGAACATTGAAGGTGTCCCACTGATTGTGAATGGGATGGCAGATCATGTTCATATCGCAATGATTGCTTCGCCCAAGATGTCGATTTCGGACCAGGTATCACGGATCAAGGCCAACAGTTCCCGTTGGATTCATAAGACATTTCGAGAGCTTGGGACGTTTTCGTGGCAGGAGGGGTATGGTGCGTTCAGTGTGTCGCACAGTGCCAGGGAGGCAGTTGTGGCGTACATAGAATGCCAGAGAGAGCATCATCACAAGCGGACATTTGATGAAGAGTTGAAGATGATTCTTGATAAGCATGAGATGGCCTATGATCCCAAATACCTTTGAATGGGCATGACCGGCCGGACAAACGTGCCGCCCTTTCAGGGCTCGTCGGATGGGGGGGCGTCGGTTCGGAGGCTTCCGTCTTCGCCTACGGCTTCGTCGTGACGTGTACGCCTCCGCCTAAGATCTGACGAGGCCTTCGGCCTCTGAAAACGTTGCGGATTGTTTGCTTCGAAAGACGCATGTCCGCTGGCCCGGGTGTTTAATTTCGAAGGTGCGTATGGGTACCGGCCCGGAGGGTCGGTGAGAACTTAGACGGAGGCGTGAGTCTCCGGACAAGTGTGCAAAATGCGAACAAGCCCCGACGGGGCGATACACGATACACGATACGCGATACGCGATATAGAAAGGGTCGGCTCATGTCTTATACGAATCTTATCTATCATATTGTGTTTTCCACGAAGGAGCGGCGAGCCTTCCTGGCCGATGATTATCTGGCCAGGACGTGCAAATACCTCGGCGGGATAATAAGGAACATTGAAGGTGTCCCACTGATTGTGAATGGGATGGCAGATCATGTTCATATCGCAATGATTGCTTCGCCCGCATGTCAAACCGCTCGCCCGCACACAACGTCCTGTGCATCTGTTCTTCCTCGAGCGCGGTGGCAAGACGCTTATCTATGCCTACAATCGCGAGAACAGGCCCGTCAAGACCGCCATGCGGTTTGCTCGCAAAATGACAGTGGAGGACATCCGGGCCGGCGCCAGTTTCCGGGCGTCCAGTGTCCCGCTTGACCTGAGCCCGGGCGAAGCCAGAGTTTTCCGCGTGAGTAAGTAGTTTTTACCGGCAAATCCTATGGTTTGTGCCCATTTGGGCAAAGTAGTGTGCGTAACGGTGCGTTTGGCATCGTTACGCACCTTTTTGCGCGGTATGTTACCGGCCTGATTCGGCAATGTTGCACAACTGGGCTTGCAGATGTCGCTCCCACGCGTAGAATGGCATCACTTAATCGGCTGGCACTATGGCAGCCGCTGAAATCCGAAAACACAGACAATGGCCCGATGGCGGAATTGGCAGACGCAAGGGACTTAAAATCCCTTGTCCTTCGGGACGTGTGGGTTCAAGTCCCACTCGGGCCATTTATCCTTCTTATGAAAGCTCGCAGGTACCAATGGCTCTTACTGTTTCACAACTTGAATACCTGTGCAGCCAGGCAGGCAGCGACGCCATGGGGCTGGACCTGCCCGAAGAGCCTCTGCTCGCCCAGAAACGCCTGAGAAAGCAATTCAGCGTCGAACAGGCCAACGCCATATCCTTCATGCGAACCTTTCGCAAACACGTAGCCACCTGCGGGAAATTCCCCACCGAATGGGCACCGCAGATGATGGGCTCAGACGATCTGCTCCAGCAGGCGTCTTCCATTCGTCTGGGACGCTATATCGCTCGCAGGCTGGCCCGCACCGGCGGAAGTGTTCACGAGCTGTGCTGCGGGATGGGTGGCGATGCGATATCACTGGCGGCCGAGGGGATGAAGGTTGCTTGCGTGGATATCTCTGGCGAGTCCCTGATATGTGCCAGGCAAAATGTACGGGCCGCCGACTTTGCGGACAAATGCACATTCTGCCAGGCGGATATCGCTGAGCTGGACTTGCCCGCAGACAGCGTGGTGCATATTGATCCAGATCGGCGTTTCGGCGGGCGCCGCAGCGTGGCTATGGAAGATTACAGCCCGCCGGCCGACGTGCTGCGAAAACTTGTTGAAACTACCCGCGCCGGGGCGATGAAGCTGTCGCCCGCACTTGGACGCGATGAACTTGCCGACTGGCCGGGCGTGACGCTGGAACACATAAGCGAAGGTGGAACGTGCAAGCAGTTGGTGGTGTGGTGGGGCGTTAATGCTGAAAATGACGCAGCCGCTGGCGAAGCAGGGGGCAACAGGGCGACAATCGTATCTGGCGAGCTTGATGCTCCGCAGTCGATCTCGATTTCTGCGGGAGTAGCGCCGCTTGCGGAAATCCGAGCTATCGAGAATGCAGGCGAGTATCTGATAGAGCCCGGGCCAGAAGTGCTGGCGGCCGGCGCTGTGGATGATCTTGCCCAGCGTGAGGGTTTGTGGCGTATTGGGGCGAATCTGGTGTGGCTGTTCGCAGATGCCCCCGCCGATACGCCGTTCGGCAGGTCATTCCATATACTTGACCGCGTTCCCGGCAGGGTGAAGGATATTCGGCGTGCGGTGAATCGTCTTGGCGGCGGAGTGGTGGAAGTGAAACCCCGCGGCGTGCCCATGGATACCGACAAAATGCAACGCGCTCTGAGCCGCAAAGGCGACCGGCCTCTGGCTGTCCTCTGGACCCGCCTGGGCGACAAACAGACAGCATTCATAGCCGAACGCGTTTAGCCTGCATCGCAGGCGTAGCCGCCCAGGTGCCCCCAAACGGCGACATAGAATTCTGCCGCAAACTGGCCGAGCTTTTCAAACGTATCGGCGGCTAATCATGGCGGTCAATCATAAGCATAGCTAAGTTTGCATAAGCGTTCGTAATGTCAGATATAAGCTGTTCTTGTGGGAATTGCTGTTTTTTGGGGTGAACGGGGAGATGGCTGCCTGAAGCTCTTGCTTGCCGCGGCCAAGTGTCTATACTCGGTGTTCCTAGTCTCCGGCGTTCGGGCCGGACTGATGATGGTTTTCATGTGTTCTGCATGTTTTCCAGTGCTTTCGAGTGTTCTCAGGTATTTTCGAGTGTTAGCCGGGAAAGCCACGGAGCATCCACGGAAAGGATAGCGATTATGGGCGGTTTTTATGGCGTTGTTTCGAAGGAGGATTGTGTTCAGGACCTGTTCTACGGTACTGACTACCATTCGCATCTGGGTACGAAGCGAGGCGGGATGGCTACGCTGAACCCGGATGGATTCACTCGAATCATTCACAATATCGAAAACTCACAGTTCCGGTCGAAGTTTGACGACGATCTGTCGAAATTCAGCGGACGATCGGGCATCGGTGTTATTAGCGACCACGAAGATCAGCCGCTCCTGATTGCCTCGCACCTGGGCGTTTACGCCATAGTAACCGTTGGCAAAATAAGCAATGCCACGGAGATCGTAAATAGCGCTTTCGACAAGCGGACCACGCACTTTTCGGAGATGAGCGGGGGCGGGATCAACCCCACGGAACTGGTCTCGACGCTTATTAACGCCGAAGCCACCTTCGAGGAGGGAATACAGAAGGCCCAGGAAGTGATAGAGGGCTCGTGCTCGATGTTGCTTCTTACCGACAAGGGCGTCTATGCCGCTCGCGACAAGCTCGGACGCACGCCGGTCATCGTGGGCAAGAAGGATGGAGCATATTGCGCAACGATGGAAACGTGCGCATTTCCGAATCTGAATTACGAGGTCGATCATGACTTGGGGCCGGGAGAGATTGTGCTGATTACTCCCGATGGCGTGGAGCAGCGGGTGGCGCCTGGAGACCGGATGCAGATGTGCTCGTTCCTGTGGGTGTACTACGGATATCCCGCGTCGACCTACGAGGGAATCAATGTGGAGCAGTCTCGTTACCGTTGCGGGGCTGCACTGGCCCGTACGGACAATGAATCTCCAGACTTGGTCGCCGGCGTACCCGATTCCGGAACAGCGCACGCCGTTGGATATGCCAACGAGGCGAAGATTCCCTATCAACGCCCGTTCGTTAAGTACACTCCCACGTGGCCGCGAAGTTTCATGCCTCAAAACCAGGATATGCGTGATCTCGTCGCCCGGATGAAGCTCATTCCCATTCGCGAGATGATCAAGGGCAAGAGCCTACTGTTCTGTGAAGATTCAGTAGTTCGCGGGACGCAGTTGAAGGATACTATTGAGCGGATATACGAATACGGCGCTGAGGAAGTGCATATGCGCGCGGCGTGTCCTCCGCTGGTTTACGGGTGCAAGTTCCTGAATTTTTCTCAGTCGCGATCCGAGTTGGAACTGGCGGCCCGGCGTGCGATCAAGGAGATCGAAGGCGGGGATGATGTTTGTGCTCTCAATGAATACACAGACTCCAAGTCAGACAAGTATCACGAGATGGTTGCCCGCATATGCAAGCGGCTGAACCTGACTTCGCTGAAGTACCAGGAACTTGATGACCTGATCGAAGCTATCGGCATGCCCAAAGATAAGCTTTGCACGTATTGCTGGACAGGTGCGTGTAACATGTGCTCCGCAGGCAAGGATTGATACTGCTTAGGCGGTAGGTGGACAGGAACCTCTTGTTCTGCTTGTGGAGGATGGGCAAGAAGTGATGGGTGAAAGTTCTGACAACAACCTTTTAAAATATTTGTATTGTCAGGCATGAAGTTTAGCAATTCGGCCAGATGTAGCAACAGGCGGTCAGCCGAAGCCAACCGCCTGTTGTTTTTATCAGGTTGCCGAGAAACAAGCTTCTGGTCAGATAGTGCGTCGCCGTCTCAATGCGGCGATCCCGCCTAGAGCCAATAGTCCCA
>CBDUQP010000190.1:0-5035 GCA_965369385.1 uncultured Phycisphaerales bacterium | reverse complement strand
GTTGAGGTCTTAGTTACCCTCAATCTACCGGATTCGTTCTGCGATGTCCTGCTTCCGCCCGAACTTGTTGCACTTACGATGTGAATTCGCCTTCCTGTTTCGGGCATGTGCAAGCGAAAACGCGGGACCGGCTCAAGAAGCGCAGCGCACGTGCCTGTCCCGCCTTTTTGCGACAAATCAATTAGTAACTGTCCCGCTTTGGTCCGTCCCGCTTTGGTCCAGTCAAAACAGAGCTTTTCTACAGAGCAGGTCGGGAACCTTCTATTTGCTGACCGATGCGTGTTGAGGCGTTGATGTTCCCGGCAGCGCGTGGCTTGCCGGACTTCCGTCGACACCTCGCATCGGGATTCGGCTGGCAGGCACCTGCGTATGGCGTTTGACATTCCCTCGCATGAGTCGCAGGGTCCATATCAATGTGTGGCGGATGGTGTGAGCCAGCCCCCACATCCCGAATAGTTGCACGGCCGAATCCCCCAAATGCACACTTATCTTCCGCAAGATTCGTCGGCGAAGTTTGCCCCGGCGCGGCGAGACCTGCTCTTCTTGCGAGTCATGCCATGCATCAACATCGGCAAAGGGAATCCTGCTCTTCGGGCGAAGCAAGGCCGTCAGGAAACGCAAAGGATTGTAGAAGTACATGTACGCTGCCAGGACATTGAACTGCTTTCGCCACGGTTTGGGATCGCGAGACGCGACGACGTGGTTCCCATCGACGATGTACGACTCGACGGCTATGTTGTCGACGCTTTGGTAGGCAAGTCCGGACGTATAGGTATCGACATATAATTTCGAGCCGGGAGAAGGCGTAAGCATCATGACTTGCATGTAGAGAGCCCCGGCCTTCCGCAGCAATCCCACCTGATTCAACAGCCCACTCTGGTCCTTCCGCGTGTACAACGACTGAGAGTCATGGTGCATCATCATCGGGACTGGAAAGATACCGCTTGCCCTCAGGAGGCCGAACGCCTCGAGGGTCTTGTCTGTATCCTGGCCCTTCTTTACCAGCGCGCCGCTCATATCTTCCACGCCCAGCCACAACCCCCAGAGCCCCGCCCTCCTGATCAGGGGCAGATGCTCCTTCATCTGTAAGGTGTCGTGGACCGTGGCCTCGGTGCCCCAGCGAATCTTGCAGTGTGGCCTCGAACCCGCGTCCACCTTTCGCGCCAGCGTCTCGGCGATATCGAGCGTTCGTTGCTTGTTATTGAAGAAATTGTCATCCGCTCCGAAGAAGAATCGGATGCGGTACTCACGGTATATCCGTTCCATCTCCTCGGCGATCCGCTCGCCGCTCTTCGTGCGATATTGCCGTTGGTTGTAGGCCGGGATCGGACAGTACGGGCAGGTGAACTTGCAGCCTATGGTCAGGACCAGCGACCCGATCGGACTGTGCTTGTGAACCTGGTCCGCTGTGATGGCACGCGTAGCCAGGGTGGAGCGTCTGTTGGGCGGTTCGAGAAGACTGTACCCCAATACCGGATCCGGCAACTCATCGAGATCACCCAACAGACGTTGGATGCCCGTATCGACCAGTTCATCCGCGACGCCGTCACGCCGGCCGTGCGCGTAGACCAGCCCCGGCACCTCGTCGAGCAATCCGCTATCGCGAGCCCGACCGAAAGTCGTCCGCATCGACTCGCCAACGACGCGAACGGAAAGCAGCACTTCAAGCAGATTCAAGAGGACATATTCTTCGCCCGTGACAGCTACGTCCGCACCCCAGGGATCGGCAGGGTCAGCACTGAAGACGTCCCACGGCTCATAGATAACCTTCGGACCACCGGCGATGATCAGCGGCCGGTTAGCAGGATCGATCCGGCATGCATCTCGAATCAGAGCCTTACACTCGGCCGTGTGAATCTGCATGCTGGAGACCATGAAGACGTCGGGCATTTTCCCGTCCAGACGCATCTGTGATGGGCGGAAATTGCGATTCCACTGCTGGAGGACGATTCGAGTCTTGGGGAATCCGGCGTCGACCATGGCCGAGCCGATGGCCCGCACACCGGCCGGCACCATGCGAGTGTCGGCGTAGATGAACGGAAGCATTCGCGTGCGATGGTCAAATGCACAGGCGATCACCGTGGTTAAATCGTGCTTTTGGGCAACATTCTGCAAGCGCAGACGGATCGCGGCCAGTTCACCCGGCTTGAGCAATTCATCACCACGACTGCGAGGGGGTAGTTCCATATTCGATATCTCTCAAGGTAGACAGCGGGCAATCTACCATGCCTCAACAGCCGAACCAAGCGCTATTCCCGAAGGGGGCAAACTCTCTGCCCTCGCCAGGCCGAGCGGTTAATAGACACGTTCGGATCAGCCGCCTGCGTACTCGGTGCGGCGGATCACTTCGTGCTTCAACTCATCGGATAGCCAATTGAAGTGTGTCGAATAGCCACCGATGCGGACTATCAGATCCTCGTGCTGCTCCGGATTGGCCACAGCATCCAGCAATTCTTCACAATCAAGCACCGAGATTTGCATCTGCAGACCGCCCATCTCGAAGTAAGTCTCGATCAGTCGCCTTACGGCATCTCGGCCGTCAGTTGAGGTCAGCATGTCTTTGCTGAATCGCACATTCAAGACCGGCGTTCCGACCGCCAGATCAAGCGGAAGCGATGTTACGCTCCTCAGCATGGCTGTGGGGCCATTTGTGTCCTTGCCCTGCATCGGGCCTACAGAATCCGCTACCGGCCCACCCGCTTTCCTTCCATCCGGCGTGGCCCCCACGCCCAATCCGGCCGAAGTGTAGGTTTCGAACATGACGCACGAAGGCAGGAAACGCCCGCCATGCCATGGCGTGTGGCTGAGGACTTCGCCATAGACGAATTCGGCGATGTCGGCTGCGATTGTGTCCACTTCGGCCAGTCCGTTACCGAACTTGGGGCAAGCCAGTAAACGCTGTTGCACTTCTTCGTGCTGATCGAAGTTTCCGGCAAGTATGGCGTGCATTTGCGACGCGCTGACCACTTCCTCGTCAAACACCACCTGCTTGAGTGCAGCAAGCGAGTCGGCGATATTGGCGATGGCGGCCACGTTGATTACGCTCCACCTGTAGCGAGCGCCGCGGTTATTGAACTCCAGACCGCTATCGATACAGTCGTCAATGAGCAGCGACCTCATCGGCTGGGGAGACGTCTCGGCCCGCACCTGCTGCCACTGGCTCACCTGCGTGAGAACTTCGGATATGGCAGCGGCTGCGTCGCGTTTGAAAGCCTCGGTTATATCGCCCAGCGTTACGCCGGGTTTGACAAGTTGCTCGTCGAGCGTGCCGGCCAGGATCAGCGGCAGATTAATGCCCGCATCGAGTGATCCCACATTGGAGCACCCGTGGATCATCGTCTCGGTGCATCCCCCGCCACTCCACATCACCAGGTCTTCGTCGCTGACGCCCATGTCCAGCTTGCGGAGGCCATCGGTGTAAGCTCGTTCGTTATAGAACGCCGGCTGACCGCTTCCGGAGGCCAGAGCGTCCATCGAAGTGTCCCATAGTTCATCAGGCATGTCATCGCGAACGCAGAGTTCAAGAGACGGCCTGAATTTGCCGTGCGATGCTTCTATGCATATCGTGGTCAGCTCGTTGTAAGCTGGCGTGCCGTCAGCGTTGCTTCCGCCGATTGCCTGGCTCCATCCGTAATTGTCGCAAACGTTGTCAACGAACTGACGCATCAGATCCAGTGCCTGGCTATGGTCTATCACGCCGGCTGCCAGATCCTTCTCATAGTAAGGCCAGAGTACGCGCTCGAGGCGGCCGGGATTGTCGCAATCGTCAAGATAGTACGTAAAGTTGAAAGCCACCAGAGCCTCAAAGAAACTGCGGGCGGGCCTGAATGGCACATGGTTGAGAGCTTCAACGAGCCTGTCACGATTGCGTGCCTGCACGTCATCGGCGGCGGCCCATGTTTCGAGGGATTCCAGAAGATGCCCATGCCATGTGCGAATGCCAACGAGCACATCTTCCAGACCAAGGTAGAAATCGATGCGTTGGGAATCGTCTTGCTTGCGTGCATCAGCAAGCCCGGTTGCGATTCGCCGGGCGTGCTCGTCGAGCCCTTCTGCAATAACGCGGCCGAAATTTGGAATGCTGTGAGTGTATCCCCTGCCCCCCACAGTGTGAGGGCTTGTGATGACGTTATTGCAAGTTGCCTCGGCGTCCAAGGCATGGCGGAGTGCAAGGAGCGTCTCGCGTTGACGCTCATCGGCGGTCTCCAATGCCTGGTCGACCTTCCAAGGCAAGTAGTTGCCGTTAAACGAATTTTCGGGGTCGATGATACGGTTGGAGTCGGCGGCATCGGCGTGGAGAATCTTTCCGATGGGATACAGACACTGGCCGGCATATTGTTCGGGGGTTCGATTCTCGAATCGCCTGCGAACCGCACGTGAGGATCGAATCATTGGCGAGGCGTCCGGGATCTCGAAATAACCGGCTGCGAAGAATTCTCGCATTTCGGCCAGAACATCGGGGTCGGGCAACGTGTCATTGCTTGTGTGGGTCATTGGTATATCTCAATCATAACGGTTGGCTGGGCAAGTTGCGTATTCGTTGTTTCGCCGCGCAGGATATCACTGTTTTGGATTATAGAGAACCGTAATCTATCCAGCAATGCCCTTTTGGTATATAAAACCGCAAGAATAACTCATGTTTGGCCTCAATGACGACGAACAATGAGGGTAACTCTTTACGCCGGGTGCCATGATTACACCTCGCAACCAACACCATGGCGACCCGCCACAAACACACTTCGCGGCAAACAGGCGCACAGTCATATATCTATATACTGACCACTGATGGGCGAAAGGGTGCGGCTGATTTGGTCCAGAATTTTGCAGTCGGCCTGAAACACGCAACAAACTTCCAAACAAGTTGCGTATTTTGCGTCTTTTGGACAACACTCGCGATTTTAAGTTTCGTTGCAATGACTGTCGAAATGGATACTTACGTTTACTAACCTTGCAATAATGTGGAAAACTCGTCTGTGCAACACCTCTATTTCATGTTTTTTCAAGATTCTAAAGATTTTCAACAAATGGCCGACGC
>CBDUQP010000189.1:0-5118 GCA_965369385.1 uncultured Phycisphaerales bacterium | reverse complement strand
ACGCTTGAACAGCACCTGCGTAATCACCGCCTCCAGCGTGTTGGACAGCATCGACTGTATTTGGTTCTGCTGCTCGGGCGGATAGACATCAATAATGCGTTCGATGGTCTGCGATGCGTTCTGTGTGTGCAGCGTGCTGAGCACAAGGTGGCCGGTTTCGGCTGCGCTTATCGCGGCCCCGACTGTTTCAAGATCTCGCATTTCACCGACGAGAATGATATCCGGATCCTGCCTGAGGGCATGCCTCAGTCCCGAGGCGAAAGTCGGCACATCACTGCCGACTTCGCGCTGTTCGATCACGCATTGTTTGCTCTTTAAATCGTATTCGACGGGATCTTCGAGCGTGATTATGTGGTGGCGGCTTCGCTGGTTCATGGCTTCGATCATGGAAGCGAGCGTTGTGCTCTTTCCGCTGCCCGTTTGCCCGGTGACGAGGATAAGTCCGCGAGGCAAGTCTACCAGGCCACTAACCACATCCGGGAGGTTAAGCGTATGGAGTTCGGGAACCTCGGTGGGGATCGCTCTCAGGGCGAGCGATATCACGTCTCGCTGATAGTGAGCGTTAACGCGGAATCGCCCCTTACCTTCCAGCTTTGTGGAGAAGTCCAGATCGCGGTTTTCGATCAGGTCCTTCATTCTTCGCTCGGACACCATTTCGCGGACGAACTGCTCGGTCTGCTCTGCGGTGACGACCTCAAACTCTTCGCAGGGCATCAGGTCGGTATGAATCCTGAACAGCGGCCGAAGCCCGGGGACAATGTGTATATCGCTGGCGTCAATTCCGAATGCTTTAGTCAAGATGTCTTGAAGGAGTCCCACTATATTCTCCGCTATCCCTGTGTTACGCGAATTAGTTCTGAAATCGTAGTTTGTCCGGCGAGGACTTTCTGGAAGCCATCGTCGCCAAGTGTTTTCATTCCATTTTCAATTGCGGCGGCCTTGAGTTCTCCCAGTGCCGGGTTGCGCGAAACCACATCGCGCATGACGTCATTGAGTTCAAGGAATTCATATAGCCCTACACGACCTTTGAGTCCTGTTCCACGACAGGTTTCGCAGCCTTCGCCATGGAATATCTGCGCGCCTTCCATGTTATGTGATTTCAGGTAAGCAATTTGCACTTCGTCGGGCTCTTTGACGGGTGCTTTGCAGTTTTCGCAAATCTTGCGAACCAGACGCTGGGCCATGATCGCGTTTACCGATGCACTTATAAGAAACGGTTCGAGTCCGATGTTTATAAGACGTGTAATACTTGACGGGGCATCATTGGTGTGCAGCGTGCTTAGCACCATGTGCCCGGTAAGCGATGCCTGGATGGCGATTCTCGCGGTCTCTTCATCGCGGATTTCGCCAACGAGGATAATATCCGGGTCCTGGCGCAGAAGGCTTCTCAGGGCTGCCGAGAAGCTCATGCCAATACTGTCGTGCACGTTAACCTGGTTGACGGTATCAAGCTCGTATTCCACGGGGTCTTCCACTGTGGAAATATTGAACGTTTGCGAATCCATTACTCTCAAGGCGGAATAGAGCGTTGTACTCTTACCACTTCCTGTAGGTCCAGTTACCAAAACGATACCGTGCGGCTGAAGTATCTGTTTATGGAATGCTTCCAGCGTGTCTTCCTGCATTCCGAGCTGGTTGAGTCCGACCGATATTGCGCGATCATCAAGGATACGAATTACGCATTTTTCGCCATGCACTATAGGTAATGTCGATACACGCAGGTCAACTGTCTTGCCCTTGACCGACGCTCGAATTCGACCATCCTGCGGGAGACGGCGTTCGGAGATGTCCAGGTTTGCCAGGATCTTTAGACGCGAGATAATCGCCGGATGCATACTGATCGGCGGGGCGGGTTGCTGGAACAGGATACCGTCTATACGCAACCGAACGTGAAGCTCTTTCTCGCGCGGTTCGATATGGATATCACTTGCACCTTCGGTGGCGGCCTGCGATATGAGGTCGGTAACATAGCTGATTACCGGCTCACTCTTGCTGGGGCGCCACGCGGCTTCCTGGGCGGCATATTGTTGTTGCTGAGCGTCCTTTTGCTGCTGCTGTTGGGCAACGGCATTGTCGTCAGGTTCTTCACCATCCGGATGTTCGGTCTTATCGCCGGGATATCTAGTGGAATATTGCTTCCAGTATGTCTTGTTGGTACCTGCCATACAGCTTTCACTCCGTCCTGTGAATCCGGTGGGGTGGTGATCCCGATGTGCATCGAGACAACCAATAAGCACAAAAACCCTCTTGAGGCGTTTTTGCCTTAGGGGCGTCGGCCTCAGTAGTGGCCGGACAAAGTTTCATTAGTTTTGAACCCTTGCGGGTCAGTCCTGTTTTATTCTCAGTGTGTATGTCATTGTTCCCCATGCGAGAACAACTTTGCTGTCGGAGATGAAAGTAACTTTCCATGTCCTTATTGTCTGGCCTACAGTGAGTAGCTGGTCGGAGATCACAGCCATCTGGCCTGTTTCTCCGACAATGATCGATTGGAGATCAAGTGTGTGTGCCCTGGCGAGGGCGGCTGCAGTTCTGGCAGCTCCGTTTGCCGCGGCGTCATTCATATCTCCAGGATCCACTTCCCTGCTTGGAAGGGTGAAGACGAACGGGTTGTCCGACAGTTCCGACAACGGAATTTGCTGTTTGAGCGTCCGAAGGTAGAGCTCGTCTGCGCGGATTTCGGCTTTTGCTTTGCTTGCCTTGCGTTTGGGCGCATCGCGTTTCACTTGCATGATGGTGGCGTCTACTCTTCGGATGAGGGAATTCTGTTTGGCGTCGGCCTTGTCAGGACCGCCCTGGATGCTCAACGCATAGACCACCGCCATACCGGCTGCGAACAGGATAGCCAGGATGACATTGGAGTTCCTCGCCGACAGCATTATGTTTCC
The DNA here is from genome assembly GCA_965369385.1 of uncultured Phycisphaerales bacterium. GTDB lineage: Bacteria > Planctomycetota > Phycisphaerae > SM23-33 > SM23-33 > CBDUQP01. The sequence continues at coordinate 2,233 of CBDUQP010000189.1, read as the reverse complement.
GGAATTGCTCGCATCGGCTGATGTTCCCAGCTCTTGTTCGAACTGATTCTCGGTGGCTTCGACGGCGGGGTCCGGTTCAAGGAAACCATCCTGCAGTCCGCCGACGGGAGTATTGTCTTGTTCTTGCATCATTTCTTGTCTCGCTTGGGCTGGAAGAAGATGGACAGTTCCAGTACTGCTCTCACGTGTCCTTCAGGAAGTTTCTTGCTTCTCTGGAGTGTCATCGAACGAATCCGCATGATTCGTGTTTCGTTTTCCATAGCCAGGAGGAATGAGTAGAGTCCCCGGAAGTTTCCTTGTATCTGGAGTTGCACTGGAATCTCGCCGTATGCACCTGATTCCTGGGTGAACCTCTGGCTCTTCTTGTGGGGTATCGTTCTTATCTTCTTGGCTTCGAGGCGATTTCCCATGGCCATCTGACAGATACCCTTGAGCACTTCGTCCACTTCCTTCTCTTGCGGAAGGCGGATCTCGAAGCTCTTGATAACCTTGCTGTCGGCTGTGAGTTCAGCTCTGATATCGTTGATAGTTGCCCGAAGTTTGCCCATGTCGGCAAGTTTTGCCTCTCTTGTCCTTATTCGTTTCTCCAGGGTCTGCATCGCTTGGGCACGAGGAGTGAAGTCCATGTACCATGCGGCGATCGGTAACGCCAATAGCACCAGGAAGAATACGAGTTCACGTGTTCCGGGCTTCATTCTTTATCTCCCAATGACCTGATTGCTACCAGTTGCTCTTTGTTCCCATTGGCCTGGGACAAATTCCACACCCGTACGGGCTGGAAATCTGACACGTCGGGCTTGATTTCGCAAATGATGCGGAACTCTCGAAGGCTGTTTTCGCCGATGAGTTTGTTCTGGGTGAAGTTCAGGTCAACTGACTTCATGAGTCCGCTACTGGCCAGATTGTCGATGAAGGCAGCCACGTCCAAATCAGTGCCGGCGATTCCGGTTATCTCGACTGTTACGATGGGGTCGGGAAGCTTCTTTACGATTGCTTTCGCCTTCCTCGCGTTCTTCTTGCTTCTCTTCTTTGACTTACGTTTAGACTTGCTGGACCGTCTGGCGGAGCGTTTCTTCTTTGGAGGGTCCGGCATCTTGGTTTTAAGCTTCACCAGCCCGAGCGACATGCCTTTGGGCCTTGCGTTTGTAAGTAATGCCAGCAGTGTGCTCTTTGGGGCCTTGTCGAGAAGGCGTCCGAGCTCGGCACGTTTGTTCGAGCACTTGGTGTTCTCGTCTTCCAGCCTTCGCAACAGCGCGACGGACTTTGCCGCGATCTTGTAGGCGTTGTTCAGCTTGGAGAGCTTGGCTTTGGTGTTTTCAAACTGGTTCCTGCTCGCAATGGACGCGGTCACCACACCGAACATGACTATTGCAAACAACGCAATGCACATGACGTTGGTTCGTTGTCTGCGGCGGTTTGCGGTGTAGTTCTCTGGCAGTAGGTTTATCGTACTCATGCAATTATTCCCTAAGCGGCGTCAGCTCCCATGCTCAGCCCCATAGCTACGGACCAAGCTGGTTGGAGAGCTATGCCTGAGTCCTTGTCAACATCATCTCGTTTTATTCTTAGCATCGGATTGCCTATTTGTGCGGGGATGTTCATTCTCGATGCGATATCCTGGCACAATCTTTGATCGTGAGCGCCGCCACCGATGAATGCGATACGATCGATCTGACGCCCCCGGAATACCGAATCATGATATTCCATGCATCCGAAGAGTTTCTGCGTAAGGTTGTCGATGGGCTCGATCAGCGAAGCGTACAGGTGTTCGGCTTCCGGGCTCAGTTGTTGCGCTGTGCGGGCCTTCATGCGGATGTTCTGGGCTTCAACCGGAAGTATGTTCATGACGCTTGAAGCCGAATGGTCAAAGTCCACACCTCCGTGTTCCAGATTGGCTGCGAATGCCATTTTCGGACCGTGTGTTATTGCGACCTTCGTTGTGCACGCGCCGAGGTCCACGAACATGAAGGCTTTATCTGCGTCTTCATCTCGCCAGAACAGGCGTTCAAAGCATTCAACGATGGCACAGGTTTCCGCGTTTATGCCGAGCACGTCTATCTTGGCCTGTTTGGCCATCTTCAGGTATTCTGCCACGGTTTCTCTCGTCGTGCAGAATGCGATAGCTTCATCACAGGGCTGACCGTCTTCATAGGTTTCGGCGTCGACCAATACATGACGAACCACGGTCTCGGACCATTCGTAGGGCAGGTCGTTCTGAAGTTGGCTCCTGAGG
>CBDUQP010000188.1:0-5139 GCA_965369385.1 uncultured Phycisphaerales bacterium | reverse complement strand
AGCAGGGCGGAGTCCAGGCGACATGAGAAACCGCACATGAATGATTCAAGGTGGCACATTTCAGATATTGAGCGTGCGGATATCATCCTGAGCGCGGATGAGCCCATAAACCTCCATCATTCCTTCATACGTTCCCACCCCAAAGACTCTCCGCCGGATTTCAGGCATATGCATTACGTGCTGGAGCTGGGCATCGTGGTGAACGGGAATTATGTGAGCAGCTATGAAGATTATCGGACCACCGTTTCGCCTGGACAAACATGGCTTACGGGCATATGGGAGCCCCATGGATACATCCCTACCGAAGAGCGCAGCGAGGCGGCGATATTTGTATTTCTGCCAACGGCTTTCGCCCAGGATGATCTTCAGAACGCAAGTGGCTTCAGGTGGTTATCGCCTTTCTTTGCCTCCCCTGAAAGCCGACCTCAGGCCAGGGGCGAAGTCTGCGACCAGATGCTCCAGATCGCGGCCGCAGCCTTGCAGATTTTGGACCAGCAGCCCGATAATGCGAAATTCTGGTATCGCAACTTCGTGCAGGAGGCGTTGTTGTGGCTGCAGAAGGATTGGGACGCTTCGACAGTGCGTGCGGATGCATCTGTTACGTCATATGATCGCATTTCGCCTGCGGTGAAGTTTGCGATGGAGAGTATGCAGCTTGTTCCCACCGAACGTGCCGCCGAACTGTGCAAGAGGAGCCTCAATTCGTTTAACCAGTTGTTCAAGAGCGTCATGGGGATGACCTTTTCGCGGTTCGCGCTGAGTTACCGTCTGGGTGGGGCGGCCGAGCATCTGGCGGGCACCACAGATCCGATCAAGGCGATAGCATCCCGGTGGGGGTTCAGGGATGTGAGCCATCTGCACCGCAACTTCGCAGGCAGCTACGGATGCACACCCGGCGAATACCGCAAACGCCGCACAGGCCAGTGATCCGTTAAATCAGCGTTAAATTAGGGACGGTGCCTTATTTAATTAAATAAGGCACCGTCCCTAATTTAAAAGGCGGCTGAGTCGGACCGCCCGAGCTCAACCGCCTGAATCAGGTTCGTGTGCGGCCACGCGAATTGCACACAAACCCCAGGATGTTTTGCATTGTACGCCCGCCGCAGCCAGTCGGTATGTCAGCTACAGCCGCCCGTCTGCCGCCTGTAAGATTTACACATTTCAAGCTCACCTTGCAGACCTGAGTATATATGCATGGACTCTATATACACAAAGGCAATACAATGTCGGAAGGCACAAGAAGAGTGCATATTTACACACTGGAGCAAGATGATGCCGTCAAATCCCTGGGACATATCCGCGATACCCAAGTTCGCTACGGAGGTGGATGAGCGACATCATATTCAGGGCATGCACTTCGGCAGGCTCATGCGAAGCGATGTGAAATACGACAAACACTATCCTTTTGAGATTGGGATGGTTCTGAGTGGGTCGATGCGGCGGTACTACCAGGGATGGCAGGTGGATATCGAGCCGGGGCAGACCTGGATATGCGGGATATGGGAGCCACACGGATATCACGTTACGAGTGAATCGGCGGATATTGTGGTCCTGATGATCTGGCCGCCTTCGCTTGCCGTTGACAGCATGCAGGGGCGTTGTGGCATTACGTGGCAGGGGCCTTTCCTGGTGCCTGCTGACCAGCGGCCGGTGGTTGGCGACGGACGCCGCGATGAGATGCTCGATATCGGCAGGCGTCTTGCTCGGGCGATAGATGCAGGCGGCGACGCGGTCCAGATGTGGATGAGGTGCTTGCTCCAGGAGATGCTATTGTGCCTTCAGGAGGATTGGGTTCTGCCTGCATCTGTTCGGCTGGCATCGTCGGCGTGCTATGACCGCATAACGCCTGCTATCAGGTTGGCGCTTGAGAGCACGCAGCTTGTTACCGAAGAAACCGCAGCCCGCGGATGCAAGATGAGCCTGAACGGTTTCAACAAGCTGTTCAAGGGTGTGATGTCGATGTCGTTTGCCAAGTTTGCCCTCAGTTTCCGCCTTCGCGGGGCAGCGGGGCAGCTTGCCGAGAGCGATACGCCGATCAAGGCTGTTGCATCCCGGTGGGGGTTCAGCAATCCCAGCCACCTTCACAGGTGGTTTGTGCAAACCTACGGATGCACGCCACGGCAGTACAGGCTTCGATATCAGTTGCAGGCATCTGCGGACAGGGAGTAGTCTTGCCTCACCGCAAACAGCACACTTGGCGGAAAGTCGGCGCCCGTCTTCGCCTACGGCTTGCGTCTTCGCCTATGGCTTCGTCGTCACAAGTCGTCGCGACAAGCGCAGTCATATACTAATATACTGACCGCTGACGGCTGAAACGCTGCATCCGATTGGGTCCGGAATTTTGCAGTCGGCCCGAAACACGCAACAAACTATGAAAAACGTTGCGTATTTTGCGTCTTTTGGACAACGCTCGCGATTTTGCGTTTCGGTGCAATGACTCTCAAAATAGAGACTTACGTTTACAAAATTTACGATAATGCGAAAACCCCGTTTGTGCAACGGCTCTTTTTCGTTTTTTCACAATCGTTGGGGCCGAGAACGCGAATAACGGTTCACGATATCGCTATCCCTTCTGTATTCGTCTCATCAAAAGATGGCGTGACCATCAAGTCGTCAGGCCCGTCGAGATAATCGGTGAGCCTGTTTGCTGCGCTTATCGTGCCGGCTTGGCGGGGAGAATGTTCTGTCGCACCCAATCGAATTCGCGAATGATCCCGTCTATCGGATCGATATCTTCCATGGCGCCGGCAAGCACGCCCCATGTGTATGTTTCTATCTCGATATGGGGGCAGATTCCCTCGCGGATCAGCTCGCTGAACCTGCCGCTCAGTTCGCCGCTGGTGCTCGCTAGACCCATGCATTCGTCAAAGAATAGCGGCACGTGAAAATGCACCCGCCACTCGCTCGCATCTCGCATTTCCGCGCTCGCCAGTGCATCGGGCAGGTCAGGCATCATGATATCGCTGCTGCCATCGCCGAGGCGAGCGTTTACCTGGTGCAGGTATACTTCATCGGCGAACTGCTCCAGCAGGCCGACGTTTTCCGCAGTCGGTGCGAGGTGCAGCGCAGAGCTCAACTGGATCTTGCCTATGCGAATATCGGCGTCTCGCAAAGCGATAATACTCTCTGACAGGTCCTCATACTCAACCGCCTGATGAGCGGTGTCGAAACAGACGCCGACGTGCTTGCGCAGCATCGACTCGGCGGCACCGGGTGTGATGTTGTGTCGCTTCTCCAAATGCCCTGGGCCATGCTGCATCAGCGGGCCGTGGAAGAACTCGATTGTTTCGGCGGTGGTTTCCAGCAGGCATCCCGGCTCGGGCTCCAGCGCGATCACGATATCCCGCCCAGTGCGAGCGAGCAGATCGTGCGCATGAATCGCTACATCTGCAAGCATCTCTGCCGCCGACATAATGCATCCAGGCGACGAGGCCCACGGTTTGAAAGTTAGCGGGACGGTTGAAATACTGCCAACCTGGCCGGGCGGGAGGAGCTCGGCCAGGATATCCAGCAGGTGGATCGTGTAATCGCGGCGTTGGGGCGTGGTCCAGTCGGGGCGGTATACTTCGGCCTTCACCGCAGTGTCGTGGAATTGCCCGTAGGGAAAGCCGTTTATCGTGAAGACATAAAAACGATTGTCCACAACCCAGCGTTTGAATTCCGCCAGTGTGTTACCCAGCAACAGTTGCTCCGCCGCAATCGCACCAAGCCGCAGGCCCAGGCCGAATGGCTCGTCGCCGGCTATCGCGTCACGTATGATACTTGCCTTTGTGCGGATCGCATCAAACACTTCCGGCCACGTTTCACCGGGATGCACGTTCAGGCAGTACGTCAGATGGATCGGAGGTTTCCGGGAGACTATCATTTGCCCGCTACCCCGGCGGAGAAGTTCTTCAGGTAACTGACTCCCTCGGTGATCAGGTGGGTGTCCATCTTGTGGACTTCGACTTTTGCGCCGATCCCCTGAGGGAGCGTTATGTTAATCATGCCGCCCAGGTGTTCGCGGAATTCTTCAATTCCGGCCAGTATCGCCAGTGTCCCGTCTTCTGCGCGCGATTCGAGCAATTCATCCCAAACTCGCAACCCGCATGCGCAGATTGCAGCCAAGATGCGGGCAAGTTCGCGTTCAGAGATCAGTTCGCATCGCATGGCGTAGTAGGAGTCCAGTGCGATTCCTATCGCGACGGCCTGTCCATGTGTTATCGCGTGTCCGGAAAGCATTTCGAGGCGGTGTGCGGCCCAGTGTCCGAAATCAAGCGGCCTCGCTGAACCGAATTCGAATGGATCTCCCGATGTGCAAATGTGCAGGAGGTGTATCGCGGCGCATTTACGTATGAGGGTTTCCATTGCGGTTTCGTCGCGTGCATGCAGGTTATTGGCGGAATATTCGAGCGAATTGAAGAAGTCGGCATCCTTGATAATCGCCACTTTGAACGCTTCTGCGATACCGGCTATCCAGTCGGCATCGGTCAGGCTATTGAGCAGGTTAAGATCGTTGATCACGGCAAACGGCGGAGCGAACGTTCCGATGAGATTCTTCTGTCCGTGCAGATCGAGCCCGGTCTTTACGCCGACGCCCGCATCGCATTGGGCCAGAACGGTGGAAGGCAGACGCACCATCCGCAGGCCGCGATGCACCAGCGAGGCCGCGAGCCCTATGGAATCAAGCATGCTGCCTCCGCCGATTGCGATAACGAAGCTGTGCCGGTCGAGGTGTGCGTTGGCAAGGTCGGCGATGGTGTCGGTAAGGAGCTTGAAGCTTGTCTTGGCTTGTCGACCGCCGGGGACAACTCGTACCGGGCCGGCGAGCTGGATCGAATCCTGCCAGGTGTTGAAGTACGCGGCGATGTGGCTTGCAAGGGATTCATTGGCGGCGGCGAGGCCTGCGTCAATATATACCATAGCGCGTCGGCGTTGGTCGCCGGTTTTGTCCAGCGTCCGGGCTAGCAGCGGGTTGGTTGGTTCAAACACTCCGCGCGTGAACTCAACGCAATAGTCCCACGCCACGGAGAATGTCTGTTGGCAGGCGTTTGCATCATGGCGATCTTGCGAGGGGATTGGATTATGTTCGTCGGCCGGCAAGGTGAAGCTCCTTTCGTGTGGAGTTCATATAATCCACGGGCGCGCAGAGTTTTGCAA
>CBDUQP010000187.1:0-5147 GCA_965369385.1 uncultured Phycisphaerales bacterium | reverse complement strand
TTACCGGTTCGGACCAGATCCTAGGCGGAGGCGTAAGCCTCCGATCCGGCGGCCATATTGAAACAGAGTCCTGAAAGGGCGATACGTATTTGGCGGGCAATCCGCAGCGTGCAGGCGTAGGTGCTGGGAGGGGCAGCAATTCATGGTCTCAGAAGACCACGGCCGTTTCAGATTATCTATTGTGTCGCCCCGTCGGGGCTTGGCTATTCTTATACGCTTTGTCCGGAGGCTTCCGTCTTCGCCTTCGGCTTCGTCGTGACGTGTACGCCTCCGTCTAAGTTCTTGCCGGCCCTTCGGGCCGGGACCCTCATCAATCCGCGTTTTCAGCCGGTTACGCCCAATCGTTCTCTGGCAACCTGACCGCCACAGCGGGCAGGCACCACGCATCAATATGCGATGCAAGCCGGTGACGCCTCCCTAAAAGTCGCGGTTGAAACCGCAGGTCCAGCCGCCGTCTACTATTATATTCTGGCCGGTTACGTAGGATGAGGCTTCGGAGGCGAGGTAGGCTACTGCGTCTGCGATTTCTTCCGCTTCGCCGGGTCGGCCTTGCGGGATGAACGAGATCACTTTTTCGGCATTTTCCCGGAAGGTGCTATCTTTTCCGTAGAAGAGCTTGCGTGTGCCTTCGGTGAGTGTCGATCCGGGGGAGACCACGTTAACGCGAACGCCCATGGGTGCCAGCTCGCACGCCATTGCTTCGGTCATTCTGATGACCGCAGCCTTTGCCGCCACGAAACCAACCTGGAGTCGCAGCGCGACAACGCCAGCGATGGAGGCGATATTAATGATGTTCCCGCTCTTCTGGGCGACCATAACCTTGGCGGCTTCCTGGCAGCAGTAGAATGCTCCATTCAGGTCCACGTCGATTATCTTGCGCCATGTCTCGATGGGATACTTGTCGGTGGTCACTCGTTCTTCAGGGGTCCCGGAGTTGATGCCGGCGTTATTGACCATGATATCGAGCTTGCCGAAGTGCTCCACTGTCCCGCTGACGAGATTTCGCACCTGTTCGAGGTCCGATACGTCGCACGGGATATTGATGGCAGAATCGCCGAGTTGGCTGGCGGTAGCTTCCGCGGCTTCCAACTGCCGATCTGAGACCACTACTTTGGCTCCGTTGCGGACGAGTTCCGTGGCGATGCACTTGCCGATACCCTGTGCGGATCCGGTAACGATTGCGATCTTGCCATCAAGATCAAAGTTGATTTTACGGTCTTTCACAACAATCTCCTGCTCTGCTATGCACAGAGCGTTGGCAGGGCGTTTTGCCATGCCAAAGAACTTTCAAAAATAGGGACCTACTCATCGGTTTCGCGATAAGTGGTTCCCCAGGCTTCCTTGCGCATATCGTATACTTCGTTGGCACCTTCGGCGGGCTGGCCTGCCCATACCGTGAAGAGTTCAAGATCTTCGGCCTCGCTCTTGTTGTGCAGTGCGTGGAACACACCGGCCGGTATGAACACCACCGATCCCCGGACGAGATCGTATTCCACGTTGTCCATATCGAGCATGGCGCTGCCGCTGAGGATGATATACATCTCATCATGTCCCTCATGCGTTCCGCCGGGCATATCGCAGCCGCCCTTGAGCGTGCCGTGGTTTACCTGCATCTTCTCCGAGCCCGCGTTGAATGCATCGATCATCATGCGGGAATCGTAGATACCTTCGAATCCGGGAGGGGTGAACGGCATGACTTTGTTGGTGTGAACAACTGTTCCCTTTGACATTCTTTTTGCTTCCTCAAAGTTTGGGATACTCAGCGGGTTCCATGAGGCCTGTGGAGAAATCTCGTAACCTCGCCTGACCTCCATTGCCTTGGCAAAATGGCGTCAGATTGGCTCAGAACCGGCAGCGCAATCCCGGGTGACTTCAAAATACATCCTCCGCCGGAGGTCAACATGACCCAGGCAAACAGATGCGACCGGTACTCGTCCACGCAGAAGATCGGTGCTCACAAGCACTTACTCCACTGCGTGACGTGAAGTGGACAGTCCGGGAAAGCTGCTCACATCAATATTGCAACGCATAAGCCTACTGTCAGACCGTAATGCTATCAACAAAAATGTGTCGCACACGCCAGTTGAAAAATCCACGCGATGCCGGCCATGTCCATCATGTTGTCATATCGGGCCATTTTTCGGCTTATTCCGGGGTTTCTATCGCATAATTCACCACAATAAATGATATTAATCGCTCGTCGCGGCTTGTGGGTGATATTGCATCAAGTATACTCCGCAAAGTGCTGGAGTATCTGCCAAGGAATGTGAAAGGTGGTTGCTGTGAAGTGCGAGTTTTTTTCCGAACGATGCGAACGATCCGAGCGGTTCTGCCCAGATGAACACACCGTGGCTCTATATCACTTCGACGAGGGCGAAGGCGACGTTGCTCATGATGCTTGTGGGGATGACGCCCTTACGCTTCGGGCGAAGCTGCCGCTTTGGGCTCCGGGGCCCGATGGCAAGGCGGCCGCGAGCTTTGCACGTCGCGACGATGACGCCAACTTGTTCGTCGGACCGGCAGACAATGACAAACTCCACCTCCGAACCTGCTGCCGCGAGTGGACGATTGAAGCGTGTGTGCGATACACCGGCCCGTTGGACACCGACGGACCGCATACTTACGCCGCGATCTGCGCGACCGACGAGGAAGGCTTCATGCTGCCGCACGGTATCAGGGGCGGCTGGAACCTCTCACTGCTTACCGCCAGCCGAGACGGGCTTGTTCCATGGAGCCGCTGGATCGGCAAATCCGGACGAAGCAATAGCGGTGCGTATATTGGCGACTCCAAACTCGTGGCCGTTCATGGCGACTACCACGGCGAAAGCGACCTGACGATAACCGATGAGAATTGGCATCATGTCGCATGGCAGTTTCGCTATGCGGACCAGACGCACTACCTGTTCCTGGACGGTGTGCTGATTTGGAAGATGCAGCGTCCTTACGGATGTGAGTTGATCAACGATGTTCAAAACGTGTGCGTTCCGTTTATGGTTGGCGGAATGCTGCACTCGCAGGATCCTCCGTTCTATCTTCAGCATGGTTTGTGGCAGGGCGATATTTGCGAAGTGCGTATCTCGGATGTGATGCGATATCCGGTGGCCGGCACGCTGGCGATAATCAGATCGACACTTCCCGATGCGATGCTGAAGGCGCCGTATCACGCCGAGCTGTCGGCCGAGAAAGCTGATGGCGATGTCACGTGGCAGATAGTGGACGGCGAGTTGCCGGCAGGTTTGTCGATGGCTGCCGATGGCGTAATCAGCGGGCAAACTGGCCCGGAAGCGGAAGAAGCAGTTTTCCGAATGCGTGCGAGTGATGGTGCATGCAGCGACGAGCACGCGTTCACGCTCAAGGCCCGCTGCGGGAGCGTTGTCGATGCGGAGATACCGTCGGCTTTTGTGGGTATGGCGTTTGAGCATACGTTCACGACAGAACTGCTGGCGGGGTCTGTGAAGTGGAGCATTGTCGACGGCGGTTTGCCAGCGGGCATGAGGCTGGATGCTGACACTGGAGTGCTTTCGGGCACTCCCGAAGGCGTTTCGCACAATAAGTTCTCCATTGTGGCGACAGATTCGCATGGACAGGTCGCCAATCGCGAAATCACGGTGCATACCTTCCCGGCCGAGCTTCGCCATATCGCCGCCGACGACCATACGGTGGTCCTGTATGACTGGCAGGGGCCCAGCGGGCGATATATCAAAGATGTGAAAGGCGATGATGAACTGACGTTGACCTGGTGTAATATGATAGCCGATCAGCGCCAGCCGCGCGCCGGATGGGGGCGGTACCCGACATTTCCCGGCGGCGGCGAATACGGATTCACCGGCCCGCAGCATAACGACAAGCTGGACCTTCGCACATGCAAAAGTGCGTGGACAGTGGAAGCATGGGTGAAACGCGGCGGTGCGTCGAACCACTACTGTCAGCCATTCGATTTCGGGCATGTGTGCGGCACGTATGATACGTCGCGCCGCGGCGTGTGGGAGCTTTATATCGCTTACGATGGAACGCCCGACGGCGGGATGGCCCCAGGTGTGAACTTCTTCGATGCGTCAGGCAGGTCGCTACTGGCTGACCTGCATCCGTGGAAACGCGGCGGCGGCAAGACGCCCGAGGCCGACAGCGTGAGCATCAACGATACGCAGTGGCACCATATCGCATGGCAGTATTCATATGATACCGACACGCACGAACTGTTCCTTGACGGGGTGAAGATATGGCAGATGGCGTTGCCGGGCGATGTGGGCGCCGGCGAGGGCGATAGTGCAAAACGCCTGGTGAATGATCGCAAGCACGATGCCCAGTTCAGCGTGGGTTCGCGAATTGGTGGATTCGCGAGATACGGAGGCGATTTCAACTGGCTCGGCTGGGGCAATTTCTTCGGGCAGATAGGCGAGATTCGCATTTCGGATATCAGGCGGTATGAGTAGCAGCAGGTGGCGATGATTGCTGTTTCTCAGCCAAGATGATGACTGGATGTTGGCTGGAATCTCCCATACATCAATAAGATCGGCCGCCCAAGCTTTTCGGCATGGGCGGCCTGTTTACATCTTGTTCATGTCCCGACTAAACCGTGACTACCAGGTTAGGTAGGCATAACATTGGTCGCACGCGGGCCTTTTTCGCCCTGCTCGATTTCAAACGAGACCGCCTGACCTTCAACCAGCGTCCTGAAACCATCAGCGGCGATATCTTTATAGTGAACGAATACGTCGGTACCATCATCGGACTCAATAAAGCCAAAACCCTTCGAATCGTTGAACCACTTGACCTTGCCAGTCGCCATAAAACTGCTCCTTTAAAACACTACTTGGCCAACCGGATTCGGCAAAGAACTGCAGGTGAACATTTACAAAGACATTGAAGCAACTAGAAAGAATCGTCACAACAGCTATCCCCATCAAGCTTGTTGCACCTGTCAAACTTTGCAACTGAACCGTCGGACGCCAAAATCGGGCAAACCCGGTGGGACGGAAACCTATCCCGTGAATTACCACCGGCCCCGCCAAAACAAATAGACTTTAACCGCGTATTGGATACAGGATTAGCGTGTCAATGTCAAGATTGTTTTGTGCTTATTGTTGCTGGGGTGTACGAGAATTCTTTCTGGCAAGAAAGAATTCTCGTACACAGAGCAGGTGAGC
>CBDUQP010000186.1:0-5264 GCA_965369385.1 uncultured Phycisphaerales bacterium | reverse complement strand
TGCCCATGATCCCAAGACGGCGTTTGAATTCGGCTTCGTCGATCACTTCAACGCCCAGGCTCTCGGCCTTGTTGATCTTGCTGGCACCGGTGGCAGCACCAGCGACGACGAAACTGGTCTTCTTCGATACGCTCGAAGCCGCCTTGCCGCTGGCCGCCTTGACAGCCGCCTGCGCCTCGCTGCGTGAGAAACCTTCCAGCGTCCCCGTCACAACAACAGTCAGCCCCAATAAGGCATCCGACCCACCAACAGCTTCAGCCTGCCTGCTGGTCATATCAACGCCCGCCTCAGTCAACCGCCGAATAGTGTCCTGTCCGGCTTCGCTGCGGAAGAACTCAAACAGGGTCTCCGGGATAACTGATTTGCCTTCAAGCTTGAAACCCGCACTGAGTTCGCCAATCTCAGCGTTCACGATAGCCTTCTGGATATCCTGCGAGGAGATGCCGGCACGGACCGCCCTGAGGTTTTCGCGAAAACGCCTGACAAACTTCGAAGCAGTCTCACCGCTAACTCGCGTCACGCCAAGCGAACTGATCCAACCGCTCACATCCATATCGGTCTCAAATCGCCCCTCCAACGCGCTGCTGCGATGTGCATCCAAAGCCGTAAGGAGCCCGGTGGCGAGCGGGCTGTACGTCTTATCCTTGCCCGTGAGCGCCGTGCGAATCTCATCAATGCCCACGGAAGAAAGGGCTGCCATGCTCTCAAACTTGCCGGCAAGATCGTCTGCAATACTAGCCCCCACATGGGGAATCCCCAGCCCTCTGAGCACCCGGGCCAGGCCCATGCTTTTGCTGGCTTCAATAGCATTCAACAGTTTTTCGGTGGAGATTTCCTGGAACCCATCGAGACATATCAAGTCTGCCTTCATCAATCCATAGAGATCAGCACAATGTGAAACCAAGCCGCCATCCACCAACTGATCGGCCACTTTCGACCCGAGCCCGTCTATGTCCATCTGCCCCTTGCCGGCAAAGAACGCGAGTCGCTCGCGAATCTGGGCAGGACATTCGGGATTCACACAACGCAACGCAACACCTTCGTCTTCGTCACGAACGATGGGCGCCTGGCATACGGGACATGCTGCCGGAATCGCTATCGGCGTGGTGCCTGCGGGGCGTTTATCGATCTTTACTGCGACCACCTGCGGGATTATCTCCCCTGCCTTGTGCACGACAATAGTGTCGCCCAGGCGTACGTCGAGTTTCTCGATCTGATCGAAATTGTGCAGGCTGGCGCTCGAAACGTTCGTCCCGCTGAGCAGCACCGAATCAAACTTCGCCACGGGGGTCACCACGCCACTGCGGCCCACCTGCAACGATACTTCCCGCAAAACAGCCTCAGCCTGCTCTGCTGGATACTTGAACGCAATGCACCATCGCGGGTACTTGCTGGTGGCCCCCATGTGCTCACGAACGTCAAGCTCGTCAACCTTCACCACCATGCCATCGGTTTCATAGGCGCCATGCTTGCGATCTGCGGACCACTGTTCGATAGCTTCCACGACCTCATCTATGTTCTCACACGCACGAGCCAGCGGGCTTGCGGGGATGCCCCACTGGCCGAGCATTCTCATTACATCGCTGGCCCGGCCGGCGGTTTCCTCGAAATCCTCTGATATCTCGCCCAGCCCGTGCGCAATGAACGCCAGCTTACGCTCGGCCGCCACCCGTGGATCAAGCTGTTTCAGCGTGCCAGCTGTTGCATTTCTGGGGTTCGCGAACAGTTCCTGCCCTTCGGCCTGGCGCCTGGCGTTACACTCGTGGAATTCCTTCCATGCCCAGTAAACCTCGCCGCGCACTTCCAGAACTTCCGGCCAGCCGTCACCGATCAGATTCAGCGGAATAGCGCGAATGGTCCGGGCATTTTCCGTGATATCGTCGCCTGTCTTGCCGTCGCCGCGGGTAGCAGCCAACACCAGCACGCCGCCTTCGTATCGCAACGAAGCAGCCACGCCGTCGATCTTCGGTTCGGTCAGGTAATGAAACTCCCTGCCTTCAGCGAGCTTGCGTGCCCGCTGATCAAACTCGCGAACTTCACTCTCCGCATAGGTATTATCGATACTCAACATCGCCACCGCGTGCGTGACTGATGCGAAACCATCTATCGGCTGGCCCGACACTCGCTGGGTTGGCGAATCTGGCGTGATGAGCTGGCCACTGGCGGCTTCGATGTCCTTCAGTTCCCCCATGAGCCCGTCGTACTGCTGATCGGATATCTCCGTGCGGGCTTCCACATAATAGAGCCTGTCATGGTAGCGAATCAGCTCGCGAAGCTCTTCGACGCGTTTTTCAGGTTGGTCTGACATTGGAATCCAATTCGCCTTTGAGTCGTATGGACAGAGACTACTCCCGGCCGGTGTCTACATCGCACCAGGTCCAAAAGTCGGTCTGTTTCTCGTAATCGACTAGTTCACCGTCAGCGAACATGAGGCCCAGTTCCCTGGAGGCGGTTTCGTCACTGTCAGATGCATGAATCACGTTATAGCGATTGCTGAGTGCAAAATCGCCTCGGATCGTCCCCGGCGCAGCGGCGCTGGCGTTGGTAGCACCCAGTATATTCCTGACAATATCCACCACGCCCGGGGCTTCAAGAGCCATCGCCACCAGCGGCCCGCTGATCATGAACTTCACTAGCGGCGCATAGAAGTATTTTTCCTTATGGACGGCGTAAAATTCCCGCCCAAGCGGTTCGGACATCGTCAGCATCTTCATGCCTACAATCTTGATCCCCTTGGCTTCAAATCTGGAAACCAACGCCCCAAGTATCCCTCGCTGCACCGCATCGGGTTTCAAAAGAACCAGCGTCCTGTCCATCAGCATTCTCCATAACCACATTCAATGTCTCAGTTAACTAACATCCTCAAGCAGTTTATGTTGCAATGCGTCCAGTCTCAAATGAAAATGTACAAGATGGTTTGGATGGCTTTTGGCTTCAGGCGTTAAGATAAATCGTGTACACTGGTGCGACAATGATAATCACAATAGACGGTCCGGCCGGTTCGGGCAAGAGTACGGCATCGCGACAGCTCGCCAAGTCTCTGAATATTGCCTATCTGGATACCGGCGCAACATATAGAGCCGTAACATGGAAGGCCCTGCATACTGGCGTTGACCTGGCCGATGCCGATGCGCTCGCGGAAGTGGCCTGCAATATTGACCTCAAACTGATCGGGCTTGACGGCGGCGTTAAGGTACTCGTAGACGGGCGTGATATCAGCAAAGACATTCGGTCGCCGGAAGTAACCGCACAAATTCGATACGCCGCATCGTCGCCTGTGGTGAGGGGTGTTCTGGTGGAGTTGCAGCGCCGGATCGGCAAGGGCCTCGGCAGCTTCGTTACCGAAGGCAGGGATCAGGGGTCCATAGTCTTCCCCGATGCGGACCTGAAGATATACCTTGACGCCTCGCCCGAGACCCGGGCCAAGCGCCGAACCGCCGAACTGCACGAAGCGGAATGCGATGCGAACTACGCAGAGGTCCTGAAGGCAATTATTGAGCGTGATGAAAGCGATCGAAACCGCCAGGTAGGCCCGCTTGCCATGCCCGCCAACGCGGTTGTGGTTGATACTTCAGACAAGACAATTGACGAAACGCTGCATGCAATGCTATCGCTCTGTCGCAGCAATGATGCTGTGTAAGGGCGAATTCATGATGAGTCTCCTTATCGATGGATTTCGCCGCGACAAACGAACAAAATACTCGAAAACCCTGCGGGAACTGACATGACCAGACTTTGCTCGTATCCAAATCCAGCGTTCAACAAATTCACACTTCCCAGCGACGTCAAGAATTCGTCGCTGTATTATCGTTTCATGCGCCTTTTCTGCAGAACGTACATGCCGATGCGAAACCAGATTCGCGTCATCGACCGCCATCACGAACCTGCCGACGGCGGCGTACTGTACATATCCAACCACCAGTGCTTTCTTGACCCCATGCTGGTGGCATTCGGACTGCAACGCCCCATGAACTTCATGGCACGCGCATCGCTGTTCGAGCCTCCGGTACTCGGGCCTTTCATAAAGACGCTCAACTGCTTCGAGGTGAAACGTGGGACCGCCGATGTGGGTGCCCTGAAAGAAGCCATACGCCGACTGCGGGGAAATGACCAGGTATTGATCTTTGCCGAAGGCACTCGCACGCGTGACGGCAGGATCGGACAGTTCCTTCCCGGCGTTTCAATGCTCGCCCAGCGTGCGGCCGACTGGATCGTGCCGGTCGTCATCGAGGGCGGACATGAGGTCTGGCCTCGCAAACAATTTCTGCCGATTCCAGGCAAAATCGTCGTGCAATATGACAAGGCCATCAGCCACGACGAAGCCAAAGAGCAGGAACCGGCCGCCTTCCTCAACGGACTTCGAGATACCCTCATCCGGATGCAGACGGAAATCCGCGAGCGATTGGGCAGACCGAAGCTCATCTACGATGATCCGGCCGAGTAGACCCTCCGCCAAATTCCGCCAAATATGCATATTTCGATTCTCTTTGACCGCATTTCCGGGTACGATCCGCGACTTGTGACAACCCGGCGCCTACACCACACAAAGAGACCCCAAGATGACCCGCTTCATGATATTCTTCCTCCCCGCACTGTTCGACCTCATGCTCGGGGTAACACTCTTCGTCTGCCCCTTGCGCGTGGAGATGGCAGGCGAGTCGGCGATGGCTATCACCTGGGTAATAAGCACATGGGCACTCGTCTACGCCATTGCCAGCCCAATCATCGGACGCCTCGTCACGCCGCAGAATTCTGTCAAGTTTATCACCTTTGCCCCGCTTGCCTACGCGGCTTGTGCACTGATGTTTGTTCTCGTTCCGGGTATTAACTACATATATCCGATTGTCGCGTTTGCAGGCATAGCCACCGCCATGTTCTTCACACCGTTCCAGATATTCATGAAGTCTGTTGACCGCGGCCGCGCCAGCAGCGTCGCACGCTCAACCGCTCTTTACACCCTCGCATGGTCAAGCGGATTGGCGTTTGGAGCACTGATTGCCGGTTGGCTTTGGAATGAGACAGAAATCTGGCAGCGTTGCCATTACCTGACCATACTTGTCGGCCTGGCAATTGCGATCATGGTGCTCATGCTCAAACACCATGCCGATCACGAGCACCACGATCCTGAAGAGATGAAACAGGCTCAAGCCACCATCGCCAACGAGGAGTCACTCACTACAAACTCGCCTGACTACGAAAGCCTGCCTGATCTGGCGTGGGTCGGGTGGATAAGCTGCGGCCTGATAGGGTGCCTTACAGTGGGG
>CBDUQP010000185.1:0-5285 GCA_965369385.1 uncultured Phycisphaerales bacterium | reverse complement strand
AAAGAAGTCTCGCACACAGAGCAGGTGAGCAGTAGAACAGGTGAACAGGTGAAACAACAGAGTCGAACGACCGCCTGCTGGACGGATTTTCAATAGGCTCGCTCACCTGCGGTCTCCTGATCACCTGTTCTACTTTCAAAGAGAACGCAATAGCCGCTCACAGGTAGCTTTATCTCGTGCCAGAGAAGACTCTCGCACACCGGAGGCAACAGACAAAGCCAGAGTTCTTGACCGGCAACGCCCGCGGCGGTAAAAATGTAGCAGATAAGAAGATACAAACATGCGATCAATAACACGACCCTACATCATACACGCAACGGCTGCAATGCTGGTCTCGGGCATCCTGGTTTCGCTGATAACCGGGTGCAACTACACCATGCCCAAGGTAGTTGCGTTCGAAAGATACACCACCAGCCAGGACCTCGTCAGCCAGGGAAAAGAACTGGAGGCAATGGAGAAACTGGTCCAGGCGGTGAAACTGGACCCCGATCTCTACATCGCCCACGCCGCCTTGGGAGACATCCACCGCAAACGCGGCGACTACGGCGATGCCGTTGTGCACTATAGGGTCGCCTGTGAAAAGAACTCGTACGCATTTCGCCCCCATTATAACTTGGCTGTAACGTACCAGATTCTGGCCGAGCTGGCGAAACTGCCCGCCAAGGTCCGCGCCAACCGCCGCCAAGCAGTAAATACCTATCTGCGAGCTATTACCATCAATCCGGATGACTATGACGCCAATCTCAATCTTAGCGTCTGCTATTATTATCTGGGGAAGTATGACCTGGCGTTGCAGCATTGCCGAACGGCGGTCACGCTGAAACCGCTCAAGAAGCACGGGCATAATAATATGGGGATAATCTATCATGCCAAGGGGATGTACCACCAGGCCGTGTATGCGTACAAGAACAGCCTGGAAGTAGACACCAACCAGCCTGATACGCTGGTGCGCCTCGGCGATACTTATATGCGGCAGAGCAGTACCAAAGGCAGGTGTAGATCCGCACTGACCGCACTGAAGCTGGCGATAAAGATGGACCCCACAAACGCCGCCGCCTACGAGAGAATGGGCGTATGCCACTATCGACTTCGCCATTACGATCTGGCCATGAAGATGTTCGACAAGGCCCTCAGCCACGACAGGCGATTTCCCGAAGCGTATCGCGGTATCGGAACGGTTCTCATGACGCAGTTTGTGCTGGACCGCACGAAAACCAAACTGCGTGATAAAGCAGTCGAGGCATGGCAGACGTCGCTGGATCTGGATCCGGATCAGGCGAACCTGCTGAAGCAGGTAGAAAAATATGCTTTCACAGGCAAACGCACAGAGCTGTAATTGATTGTCGATTCAGCCAGGCGAATTGCATTGGCTTGAGACACCGCACCATACGGAGGAACGCTGTGACGGGCATATCCAGACTTTACTGCGGCGCTATTCAGGCGTCAGATGCCCTGCGATATGGGCCCGATCACGCGGCGGCCGCCAGCGGAAGCACAGCGATCAAGGGCAGAAAGCCCGTAGTTGTATGGAACTGCACAAGCCGCTGCAATCTCGCTTGCAAGCACTGTTACTCCGCCAGCGACGCCAACCGGCAGTGTGATGAGATGTCTACCGCACAGGCGATGGCAATGATAGACGACCTTGCCGCATTCGGCATTCCTGTCCTGCTTTTTTCCGGCGGCGAACCGCTAGTGCGCGAAGATCTTCCCGCCCTCGTCGCACGCGCATCGCAAGCGGGTATTCGAACCGTGGTTTCCACCAATGGAACTCTCATCACCCCATCGCTCGCCAGCCTGCTGGCAGATGCCGGAATCGCATACGCCGGAGTCAGCATCGATGGCCTGCAAGAAGCCAATGACAGCTTCCGCGGCAGGCGGGGTGCTTTTGCCGATGCGATGAGGGGAATCGCCAACTGCCAGGCAGCCGGCATTAAGGTTGGCCTGCGACTGACGATGAATTCCCATAACCTGGCCGACATTCCCGCGATCTTCGACCTCATAGATGCCAATAATATACCCCGCGTCTGCTTCTATCATCTTGTACAGGCAGGCAGAGGCGCCGGTTTGCAAGACGCCACACCCACCAAAACAGAGATGCGAAACGCCGTTGATACCATCATTGATCGCACCGCAGCTCTGCACAACTGCGGCAAGGGCGTTGAAGTGCTCACCGTGGACAACCATGCCGACAGTGCCTATCTGTATCAACGGATGTGTCGCGAGAACCACCCGGGCGCGGCCGAGTGCCTGCGACTGCTCCAACGCACAGGCGGCAACTCAAGCGGTAGCGGCATCGGGTGCATAAGCTGGAATGGCGACATAATGCCTGATCAGTTCTGGCGGCAACATGTAGTGGGCAACGTGCTAAGTAGCCCGTTCAGCGAGGTCTGGTCTGACGAAAATCAGGAGATGCTGGCAAAACTGCGCAACCGGTCCGAGCACCTGCCCGCCAGATGCAGAGCATGTCGCTGGCTTGGCATATGT
The DNA here is from genome assembly GCA_965369385.1 of uncultured Phycisphaerales bacterium. Classification (GTDB taxonomy): domain Bacteria; phylum Planctomycetota; class Phycisphaerae; order SM23-33; family SM23-33; genus CBDUQP01. Next base: position 2,801 of record CBDUQP010000185.1, on the reverse strand, counting down.
AACGGGAATCTGCGTGCTCGCGCTGAGGCGGCCACTGGCGATCCGTGGGGGTTCGATCCTGGCTGCTACCTGACTGATGAGGAGATCGCATAATGACCTCTGGCAACTCTGCAAACCATACGCAGCATGCACCGCCGCTCAGAATGCTGTTTTGGGAATCCACAGCCAAATGCAATCTGGCTTGCGTTCATTGCAGACGCCTGGACGCGTGCGACACTCACGAGGACCGCGACCTTACCACCGCCCAGGCCAAAACCCTTATGACGCAAGTGGCCAAGTTGGGTAGACCAGTGTTCGTGTTTTCGGGCGGCGAACCTCTAATGCGTGACGACTGGCGCGAACTCGGTGACTATGGACAAACGATTTCACTGTCGACAGCATTGGCGACCAACGGAACACTTATTGACACCTCGACCGCGAATGACATAGCGGCTGCGGGGTTCAAGCGTGTGGCTGTGAGCCTGGACGGCGTAGACGAAGATACTCATGACACATTCAGGGGCGTGCAAGGATGCTTCAAGCAAGCACTGAACGGTATCGAGTGTTTGCGATCAGCCGGCGTGGAGGTCCAGATAAATGCGACCGTTTCATCGCATAACGCCCACCAGTTAGACAGCATGCTGACCCTTGCCCGCAGTGTTGGCGCAGTTGCACTTCACCTTTTCATGCTGGTACCGGTGGGATGCGGCGTGCAACTGAAGGGAGATCAACTGTCGGCCGATGACTATGAGCGGGTGCTGCGATGGGTTGCTCTCAGCAAAACCGACGCGGATATCGATATCCGCCCCACCTGCGCACCGCATTATTACCGCGTAGCGCAGCAAATGGGCATAGATACGGGCAAATCACGCGGGTGCCTTGCCGGCGTGAGCGTGGCTTTTGTAAGCCACGAAGGTCTCGTATACCCGTGCGGATACCTTCCCGTTACGTGCGGAGACGTAAGTATGCGAACTTTTGGGGATATTTGGGCCGATTCGCCGGTGTTTTCCGAATTGCGTGACTATGACAATCTCACGGGCAAATGCGGGGTATGTGACTTCAAAAATGTCTGCGGCGGGTGTCGCGCAAGGGCATACTCAGCCACCGGCGACTACCTTAGTGCGGAACCAAATTGCGGATATTCCTAATTTCCGACGAAATCTCTCGTCAAACCGCTTCACAAGCACCCCCTGCATCGTGTATAGTTTTCTGCCTGTTGGGGCTGTAGCTCAGCTGGGAGAGCGACGCGTTCGCAATGCGTAGGTCAGGGGTTCAAATCCCCTCAGCTCCATTTTGGATTCATATCTGCCCCCTTCGGGGGGCTTTCAGGGCTCTGGATACAGGGAGAATCGCATGGACCTGTCAGGCAAACGAATCGCCATAATGATCGACCAGCAGTACCAGGAACTCGAAGTATGGTATCCGCTGTACCGCTTCCGGGAGGCTGGCGGCGAGGTAGTATGCGTCGCGCCCGAAGCAGGCAAAGAGTATCCGTCAAAGCTGGGGTATCCATGCAGGGCGAACGTGTCGGCACACGAAGTAAACGGACAGGACTTCGACGCGGTGATAATACCAGGTGGATGGTGCCCCGACTTCATGCGACGCGACAATGGCATGCTAACGTTTATCCAGCAGTGCGTCGATGCGGATATCATCCTGGGAGCCATCTGTCACGGTGGTTGGATGCTATGCGGTACGAAGGCATTTAGCGGCAAACGCGCCACTTCCTTCATGGCGATCAGGCATGATATCATAAACGCCGGGGCCGATTGGGTGGACGAGGAATGTGTGGTTGATGGCAAGCTGATAACCGCCCGCAAACCCGACGACCTGCCCCGCTTCTGCCAGGCGATAATGCTGGCGTTATGTGGCGTGGAAAAATAGCTGGAGTGTTTTTGGTCAAAAGTTGCAACCGGCGTTCCCGCAAGACTTGCCTTCTCGCCGCCCACCCCTGCCTCAACGGGCTGCTAGGCGAACAATGCTGATCCGATGCGGACCATGGTTGAGCCTTCTTCGATGGCTACTTCGTAATCGTTGCTCATCCCCATGGACAGATGTCTGAGACTCTCGCCGCCGATTCGCTCATATTTGAGCTCTTCGAACAGTTCCCTGAGCCTGGCAAATGCATTCCGCGACTTTTCAGGCTCTTTGTCCAGGGCGGCCATTGTCATCAGCCCCACCAGCCTCAGGCCCGGAAGCATACAAATCGTCTCTGCGAGGTGAACTGCGGCGCCCATTGCACAGCCGAATTTCTGCCCCTCTTTACTACAATTAACCTGCAACATCACGTCAACAACGCGTTCATCCTGCCTTGCACGATTGCTCATTTCCTCTGCAAGACGGAGTGAATCGATAGAGTGCACAACATCGACGGCCCGCAAGACAACTTTTACCTTGTTTCGCTGCAAGTGGCCTATCATATGCCACTTCACTGTACCCCCGACGGGATTTCGCCGGCGCTGCAGATATGAGTCAAATTCATCGAATCTTTCCGAAAGCTGAGGAACTCGATTTTCCCCGAACTCAAACAGGCCAACTTCCAGGCAATTCTTTATCGTCTCAATATCTACGGTCTTGGTGACCGCAATAATCGATACATCGTCCGCAGACCTGCCGCAACGGGCACAGGCGGCGGATATATTCTCGCGAATGGTTGCGAGATTTCGCGCTATTCTGTTCTTTGTGACAGCCATGTAGTCAAGAGCATACCACCACGCAATGACGTGGGCAAGTCGTTTAATGAAGACGCCTCCCTCAGAAGGATGAACCAACCTGAAAATCCAAGGATCTAGAACGCGAACAAAGCACCTATAGCCCAGAAT
>CBDUQP010000184.1:0-5311 GCA_965369385.1 uncultured Phycisphaerales bacterium | reverse complement strand
GCGTCGCTGAAGCTGTGCAGGACAGGTGTGGCGAGCGGCTTGGCGAGCCGCGCCGCGGTCATATAGATCATGCAGGGGATGTCTTTCCGAGAGCTGCCAGGGCGGCCAGTCGGACGTGGTTCATGGCGGCCATCGCGGCGCGGTGTCTGATCGTGCTGCGATCTCTCATGAAGATGCGGTGGTGGACGTCGGTACCGTCAGGGCCTGCAACGGCGATATAGACCAGGCCGACGGGTTTGGCTTGGGTTCCGCCGGTGGGGCCTGCGATGCCGGTGATGCTGACGGCGAAATCGCTGCCGAGCCTGTGGCGGCATCCCTCTGCCATCTCGCGGGCGACCTGCTCGCTGACAGCGCCGTGGGCTTGGAGCGTTTCGTTATCGACGCCCAGCAGGCGGTGCTTCATTTCGTTAGAATATGTGACTACGCCTCCGAGGTAGCAATCGCTGGCCCCGCTGACGGAGGTGATGAGCTGTCCGACCATTCCGCCTGTGCAGCTCTCTGCGGTGGCTAGCGTGCGGCCGTTGCGCCGGAGCGTATCTATCAATACCGATTGCAGCGTGTCGTCGGCGCGGCCTATCACGAAATCACCGAGTCGGTTTGCTATGTCATCGGCAGTGGAATTCGCCCGGGCTGTTGCGGCATCGGCGTTTTCGGCAGCGGAGGTGATCCTGATCGAGACCAGTCCATCGCTGACGGTGGTTCCGACTTTGAGATTGCTGTCTCGACAAGTCATCAGGTCTGCAAGTTTTTCGCCTACGTTGGACTCACCCGCTCCGAACGTGTGCAGCATAATCTGCACGATCGCGCGGCCGCTGGTTGGCAGGGCGGGGCGCACGTGGTTTTCGAACATGGCGAACATCTCTCGCGGTACGCCGGGCATTACGTAGACGGTGGCATTGCCCACGCGGCCGGTGATTCCAGGTGCGGTGCCCTCTGAGTTTGGCAGGTATGTGGCTTTGGTGGGGATCATCGCTTGAATGCGGTTGGCGTCGCACATTGGCCTGTCGATTCTTATGAAGAAGCTCTCGACTTCTTTGAGGCAGTCTTCATCGATTTGCAATTCGCATTCCATAGCCTGGGCGAGTGCCTGACGTGTGAGGTCATCTTCAGTTGGCCCGAGTCCGCCGGTGATGATTACTATGTCAACTTTGGTAGCGGCTGCGTGAATTGCGGCAACTATGGAGTCAATCTGGTCGGGGACGGTAGTGTGAGAGACGGTTTCCACGCCAAGTGCGGCAAGCTCGCGGGAGAGGTAGGCACTATTTGTGTCGACGGTTGATCCGGAAATGAGTTCATCTCCGATGGCGAGAATGCAGGCTTTCATGGGGATATCTTTCGGCTTGTTTGTGTTCTATTGATGGTCGGGCGGTGGTTTGCCCTGCGTCTGAGATGTTAGCGACTGTGGACGCATATGACAACTGCCAGGTTTGCAACACTCTCTCTAAGAGTGAATTAGTTCAAGGCATGCCCCATTCAAGGTCGATAGTTCAACGGGTGCAGAAAGAATGGGTTGGTGGGAACGTTTGGTTCGGCGCGGTCTGCTCTGTCAGTAATCGTAGAATGGTAGGAGGCATATGCGCAAACACACGCGAGAAATTGGCCAGTTAAGGACGATATCCGGAGCCGACGAGCACCAGGTCGCGTTCCTTGACTACTTACAGGTGGAATGCGGTCTGGCGAAGAATACCCGTATAGCTTACAGGCGTGATATCCGCAGATTTGTGGACAGCCTGGCCGGCGATGGCGTGGCGAGCCTGGATAAGATGGAATGCGGGCACGTCGAGCGTTTCCTGCATTATTGTCGCGAGGCGGGGTTGGCGGATTCAAGCACCGGCCGAGCGTTGGCGGCAGTGAGGATGTTCTGTCGCTATCTCGTGCTCTACGGTGTGTTGGAGAAGGATATATCGTCTGGCGTGGATACGCCGCGTAAGTGGCATAACCTCCCCAAGGTGCTCGACGGAGATGTTGTTGCCCGTCTTTTGGACCAGCCTGACGCGGAGATTGACAAGTTCGCCGATCGGGACCGGGCGATGCTGATTATGCTGTATGCGACTGGAATGCGTGCCAGCGAGATCGCGGGAGTGAAGATATCCGACGTGAACTTCAACATCGGCGCCGTTCGGGTTCTTGGCAAGGGCAACAAGGAGCGTATAGTTCCGGTTGCCAGGCGGGCACTGGACTGCGTTCGCGATTTTATGGTTGCCGGTGGCAGGGCGGTGGCGGCAGGTGAGGGCGTGGAGCTGCTTGGCGATTTGCGGCAGACGCTGTTTGTGTCGGGAAACACTCGGGCACTTTCGCGTGAAGACGTGTATCGGATAGTCACGAAATACCTGGCTCGGGCTGGAGTTCGCAAGGGAGCAAGCCCTCATACTTTGCGACATTGCTTCGCCACGCAACTATTGTCGAACGGTGCGGATCTGCGAAGTGTTCAGGAGATGCTGGGCCATTCGGACATATCCACCACGCAGATATACACGCACGTGGATCACGCAAGATTGAAGGCGATCCACAAACAGTTCCATCCTAGAGGGTAACGCCAAGGACGAAGATTTGGAAAGACGCGCCCGTTTCGCCGACAAGAAACGAGCCTTGGCGGTTCTGGCATTAACGCGACGTGGGGCAAGTCGCTGTTACGCTGACCAGGTTTCGACTACTTCATGGTCGACGTGTTCGGGAACGAAGTTGTTCATTGCGCCCATGTATCCGCGAATTGCTTCGTCGAGATGGTCGCGGGCTTCGCGTGGTGTCTTTCCGCGACTTGTGCATCCCGGCAGAGTCGGGCACAGCGCGGTGTATCCGCCAGCTTCGTTCCTAGTGATTTTTACACATAGTCTCATATGCCTTCCCTTACGTTACAAGCGGCCTCCATCCATGAGAATTGTTTCGCACGTTCTTCCCTTAACGCGCATCTAGATACACCACACCACGACAGGCGATCAAGCCTGCCTGCAACCCCCACTCTTTGATTTGTGGAAGACATGCGCGAAGTACATCATGCCCGATCAGAAAACCGGCCTCCCTCTTCGCAGCAACTCTGCGTCGTCCGGTGCTTCGCACGTCAACCAAGATAATTGCAGGCAAAATCGAAAATTACCCGTCGAACTATTCTAGACATGTACGCAATGCCAAGACAACCAAAGCGGGCACTTTTATGTTGTCGTCGGGGAGAGATTCGCTGCTGATCTTCCGGGCTATGGTCTAACATCCCGTGAATCATAACCTTCAAGATAGTCATCTGTTGGCCGCTGCGGTGAGTCTTATAAAAAAATACCGTGTTTTCTATTGTGAAACATGGTCTTGTGGCACGCTGGCTTCACCAAAAACGCTATATGTGAATGGTTTGTGTGGGGTTGTGACGCGGGCGGCCAAGGCGTATACTCATCGCTCGATATTCTTAATTTGCTTGCTCCGGGCATTTGCCGGGGTGGCGAGTGATTTGCGAGGTCAACGGACTAATGCCCATATACGAGTTTGTTTGCGATGAGTGTGGATGTGCCTTCGACAAGTTGGTAGCCATCCGTTCACCCAAGCCAATTTGCGACCAGTGTGGGTCGAAGAAGGTTACCAAGCAGTTTTCTACTTTCGCCACCCGTGATGGCGGGGCCAAGCGGGTTTGCGATTCTGCCGGTGTTTGCCCATCGGCTATGGGGGCAGGAATGCCACCTTGTGCGGGCAAGTGCCCCCACGCCTAGCAGCCCGTTGAAAAGCTATTCCTGCTGCGTGCGAGTCTTTCAATTGCGCGTCTGCGTTACGAAAACTTGACAATCCTATAGGATTGCCTGCGATTTCGTTCCTTGATGCTCGTTGAAATCCTGCGCACTCGCGACGGAATCCATTTTTCAACGGACTGCTAGTCGCCTATATAGACGGTCACGTCAATTTTCCTGTTTCCCCACTTGCGGGCTGTCTCGTGTGACAGGAAGAACACATCCAACCTGTTGCCTTTTATAAGCCTCCCTCGGTCGAGCACCGGCACCGGCACGCCGCCGTGGTAGCCCGGGATTGATACCATCATTTGCATTGGGATTATGCGAGTGTCGGCCGCCACGAACATTGAACCATTGGCGTAGATGCTCTTTCCGCTGGCTGTCCTGCCATCTGCAAATTTTCCGCAGCACTTGGCGCACGCGCAATAGGCGGTTACGCGCATCTTTATGGTGCGGGTTCTGGGCCAGCTTGCCTTGATTTCCGGCGTTTGCGATGTGGGCCTATCTGCCATGCGTGGTGTATTCTTTGGCGATGGGACCTTTGTTACGGGTGAACTCAGTGTGCTAACTGCACTTACTGATTCAGTCGGATTGTGAGCTGGTTGGCTTGCGAAAGGTACTGCCGATAGCAGCGGGCTCCGCGATTCGCCCGGAGGCGTAACTGGCTGGCGAGCATTGCTGTCGGGTACGGGAAACAGAACCATCGATCCGGAGATTCCCATCAGCAGCAGCATGAGGGCGAGCGGTTTTCGTTTGTGCAGGGACAAAGTCGGGTCCTTACGGCCTTTTCGTTCGCCATACGATACGCGAACAGGCCTTTTCGCTTCCCCTGCATTCCGATGGCAGGTTAGGCGACCAGGTTTCGGCAATCACATCCCTGCGAGCCGGTGTATTCCTTTTGTGGTGCTAAGCTTCCTCCAAAGGAACTTCCAATCTTCAGGGGAATATACACAGAAAACGCCAAATGTCAAGTACTCCGGTGGCCCTGAAGTGGGTAAAACGATGGTTCTGCGGTGTTTATATCCTCTATTTTTACGGGCAGGCAACCACCATAATGATAGCCTTCTGCCCACGTACTTGCTGCAATATGAGATTCCAATCCCCAGAAGCAATCGCGGCTGTGTGGTTTACAGGTTGTGGAGTGATGGTTTGGATGCCCCAATCGCAAAACAGGCTGGCGGTGGCGATACAGATTCCACAGCCAGCCTGTGAGCCCTACAATATGGTCGTCTCAGGACTCCTTGCGGCGGATAAGTACGGAGCACGCGGCGTTGTCGCACTGGCTCATATCCATGGAGCACTCGAAGCCGAGGGGCTCAAGAACACGTGCGTAGAGCACGTTGCAGTGTCCGCAGTAGTCGTGATAGGGCTCTACATGATCAAGAGAAATCAGCCGTCCCTTGGAGGGACAGTTATGCATGGTGATCCTGAATTCGCCGATTTCCTCATCCAGTTCCATGGTGAAGTCGGCGGCTTCTTCGTTGAGCGTGTGTTTCCAATATTCCCAGCATCCGCGCAGGCCTTTTTGCTCGGCGATTTCACGCAGGTTGCCCAGGAACGTGTCTGATAGGTACTCCCAGTAACCTACAACGGCATCCTTGCCC
>CBDUQP010000183.1:0-5358 GCA_965369385.1 uncultured Phycisphaerales bacterium | reverse complement strand
CTGCGATGTCCTGCTTCTGGCCCGAACTTGTTGCACTTGCGATGTGAATTCGCCTTCACGATGAAACTGTGTGTCGCCATGCCGCCCGCCAGAGCTCTTCTGGACAAGCCCCTAGCGGTTGTCGAATGTGTAGCACCACGAGAGGGCTTCAGCAATCTCTTTCGGTGCATCAGGATGGTTCTTCATGAAGTCTTCCATGGCCTTCTCGCTCATTTCCTGCAGGTCTGCCGCATCATATTTGGCGTTGGAGTCATAGAAGTCGTCTGCCAAAGACTCTAGCAACGTCAACCAATGCGATGCATCCGCACCGAACCGCTCCTCTATGCGAGACCTATCCCAGCTAGGGGAAGCACTGTCCTTGTATCCGGTCCACATAAGGACAGCTTCCGTCAGTTGGGGATTCCGCCAGTCGTCTACCTTGACCATAGTAACATCTCCTCGCCCGTCTTCGCATGTACACCCGTGATCGACTTCACGTTGGGGTTGGCCTTCAGTGCTGCGAACTCCACCTTCGCCCACACGGAGTTGATACGTACCGCACCACCTTGCAGGACCCGCACGTGCCCAGTTGCCCCCGCACCGAAGCTGTGGGACGCTTGACGCCAAGCAGCCACCGATGCAGGATTGCTAACTTCCCATCTTGGCAGCTTGACGCCCCTGGTGGACAGCGTTGTCTCCAGAGTCGCTCTTCCTTGCCGGGTCGCCAGATTGGCTGCAGTTGCCGGGCCGTTCCTGCCAAGACCGGACCAGAACACTGCCCTATCTGGACCAGTCGCCAATCTGTTTGTGGCAACCCCTCTGCCCCAGTTCGACCCGCTACTAATCGCTCTATTGCTGAATATACTCTTCCATCTTTGTTCTCGCAAGGCGTGTGTGCCAAAATTGGATGCCTTCGTGCCTTTGCTGAAGGTTCTCGTATTGCCCAGGACTCTGGCTTTCAGGGCTCGCTTCGCCAACTCGGCCGGTGTTCTCGCCGCCACCATCGCCTGTCGGGCCGCCATCGTCTTCTGGGTGGCGCCAGCCGCACTGCCGATACCACCAGCCGGAATGAGTCGCCCGACTGCAACACAGGTAGCGATTTCCGCACCACTGTAGACCATCGCGCCCCAATCGCCACCCAGGTCTCGCGCGGCCTCTCGGCCAGGATTTATGCCTCCCTCGCCATACCCCAATCCAAAGGCCCCAGTAACACCTTCAGTCATGGTGGATGTCCCGAAGCCTATCATAGCCGCTCCAGGAACAGTGGCCAAACCGCCAGAGCCGATAATGATTGCACCGCCCAGTACTACCTCACCGGCCCCAACAATAGCGGTGCCGGTCCCTTTGAAAATCCGTCCACTCTTGTACAGCGTACTGGTTTCTCCATAATTCATGTGGATAGCCAGGGCCTCGTTCATCTGCTCAGCCAGAATCGGGGGACACCATACCTATTAAAAGCAGGTGACGCCCCATCGGCATGCGGCATGGCATCTTTGATCCTCCTTCGCTCTGCGAGCTACGGCGGACAGGTCGCACGAGGGGGACACGGTCCCGATGTCGAAGATCCCGAAGAACATCGGGGTACATCGGGACTATCGCAGCCGAGCATGTCCCCGGCACATGCCGATCAGTGGCAGAGAATCCACCCCAGCGCACACACAAGGCGTAGCCCGCGTCATCCGCGCCATCCGCGAACCACGCCTTGTGAGGGATACATATGGCTTCCTGTCGTTCCCGGTCCCGGAATTCCGGCTAACTATCCATCCTCCGGTGGGCAGGCAGCAACGGCAATAGCGACAACAACGTAACGGCAGGGACAGTTTCAGATGCGTACGCCCTTGCTGGCAGCGGCGGTCTACTGAAAAACAGGCTGTTAGAGCTTGCCTTCGAGCATTTTGGCTTTGGATTTCATGTAGTGCTGGAAGTTGGGCCAACTGATATCCGGCGACACGGCGTGATCCACCGTCGGCACATATCCGCCTTCCTGCACGAGGGGCTGAAGCTCGCGAAGGTGGGCGTCGATGGCCGCAGGGTCCTTCGCCAGTTCGCGCTTGTCCACGCCGCCCCAAAGTCGCAGGCTCTTACCGTATTTCTTCCTGAGCCTCACCGGGTCCTGGTCGGCTGCCCGTTCGAGCGGCCAGATAATGTCCACACCGGCCTCCATCAACATGGGGATCAGCGGCTCAGGGTTACCATCGGTATCGACGGCCACATAATGCACGCCATTTGTCTTGAAGAATTCCACCACGCGTTTCATGTGCGGATAGATGAATTCAAGATAGGTATGCGGGCTCAGCAGCGGACCGGTCTTCATGGCCATGTCTTCGCTAAGGCAGATGTAGTCCACGTCAGTTTCGGCGAGTATCGGCCTGGCCGACTCGATCAGGAAATTCTCCCAGAACTCCATGATTTCGTGCATGAGCGATGGCTGATCGTACCAGTTATACGAAACGCCCTCAGTCCCCATCAGCACGCGGGAGAGCCAAAAGAAGCCCATGGTGGAGCAATTTGTACCGAATATCAGCGGCTTGGTTCGCTGTCGCCAGCCAGCAACCCTATCGCGCCAGTTCGGTTCAAGGCGATCTGGATCCGGCGCATTGAAACGTTTCTTGACCTCGCGCCAGTCTTCAGGAGTCTCCACGGAAAAACGCAGGAACGTATCCATGCATGCCGAAGCGCCGTTGACCGAGCCGGCTTTCAGCGATTTTCGCACACACCCATCGGGATGACGAACAGTCTCGGTCCGCTCATCAGACTCCAGCACTAGGCGTTCAAACGGCGGCAGCATCGCACCGTTAAACGCGATGAACTCCTTGGGGTCCATGCCGAGTGCTTCCTCGCCGGTAAACCAGTCCCAGTGCAGCGACTTAATATCCAAACCCTCTTCTTTCCAGCGATGCTTGGTCTGGGCCCAGACTGCAAGCTCCCAGCTCGGGCACCGATCAACGGCTTCGTACTCCATAACGGCTCGGAAACGCTCAAGATGATTCATGTTTGCTACCTCTTGTGATACTTGGACTATTACGCCTGCGATCTGTATATCCTAAGCGTGTATACCCTGTTTTCGTTAGGACCAAACGCCACAACACTTGGATCATCTTGACATTTTGATAGCTCTCGACCATACTAACACCATGGTGACACAACGAACCTGCACGCTCACACGCAAAGAAATACTGCCCGACGGCCCGACGCCCATCATAGCAATGCCTTCCATTGTGGAAGGCACACATGACCGTCATGACCATGACTTCATGGAGATCCAAATGGTCTTCTCGGGCAAGGGATACCATGAGACCGCGTGGGGCCGCGACGCTATCGGCAGAGGTGACGTGTTCCTGCTTCGCCCCGGCACATGGCACACATACGAGGACTGCAAGAGAATGAGAGGCGGCGTGTGTTGCTTTGGCACAGAACTGCTGCAACATGAGCTTGCATGGCTGCTGGCCGACCCGCGTATACGGGGCATGTGTTGGGGGGATGTTGAATCCGCACACAGCAAGGGCACCGTCCACACCAAACTGGACACCCACGCCCTTCTACGATGCCGCGATGTTATGGAACGCATGTTCGCTATCGACGCAACCGCGGCGTCATACTCTCACCGTCCTGACATGATCGCCCTGCTCGCCCTGCTGCTGGCCGAGCTCGGACGAAGCGTTGACGCCAACACCAAGGCAGCACCCGGCAACACAAAGCGACAGCACCTGCTCGTGCTCAAGGCGATACGCCTGATGGAGGAATCACCCGCCGACAGGTGGACACTGCAAGACCTGGCAGGCCGATTGCGGATGTCAGCATCGTATCTGGCAAGACTGTTCAAGGCCCACGCGGGAATCTCGCCGACTGCCTACCTAACCCGACACCGCGCAGAGCTGGCCGCCACCATGCTCGCCGATACCGACATCCCCATAGGCGACATCGCCCTGAGATCCGGATGGGAAGACCCCACCTACTTCTCCCGCCGATTCAAGTCGCACTTCGGCGTGAGCGCCTCAGACTACCGCAAACGAGTCCGCGCTATCGGCGACGAACTATGAGCCTCAAGCCAACTGGGCAGATGTATATGCTCAGACGATGTCCGCGATCACTTTGAGCGTTTCAGATGCGTTGGCTTGGCAGAGATCCAAGCCATCTTGCAAGTTATCCAGCTTCACATGATGCGTTATCAGCGGTTTGAGTTGCAGCTTGCCTTCTGACACCATTCGCTGTGCCAGGTTCAGTAGGGCCGTGGTACGGTCCATGCTGCAATCGAAGCCTCGCATCGAGATGTTCTTCAGACAGATATCGCGCATAGAGATGCTCTGATCTTTGGTAGCGTGGCCGAAAATCACGCAGTTACCGCCCGGACGCAATATCTCGACACCCAGATTCGCACCCTTACTGTTGCCCACAGCATCCACCACAAGATCAATCTCGCCGATCTCGTCAGCCACCTTCTGCAATATTTCCTCGCGCGACATCTTCGCGGGATTGATCACCAAGTCGGCACCCAGCTTGCTGGCCATCTCCAGACGCGAGTCTATCAGATCAAACGCGACCGTCGCCCGGGCGCCCAGCAGCTTTGCTTCCTGCAGCAGTATGAGCCCGGCCGGCCCCTGGCCGATAACCGCGACATTGTCGGCCGCCCTGATCCCCGAATCGTACATGAGACGCATCGTCCCGCCGACCAGCTCAAGAACCGAGCCCTCATCGTAAGAAACGTTATCGTCCAGCTTCGCGATAGCAAGGTCCGCCGGGGTTATCAGGTTATACTCGCCAAACGCGCCATTCATCTGGCACCAAAACCCGATCCGGTCGCCTGCACGTCCAGGCCAGTCACGTTCTTGCCAACTTCCACCACCTCACCAGCGCACTCGTGGCCGAGAATGTGAGGATACTCGGGCGACATGCCCTCGGGAAACGTACCATTTGCTATCTCAACATCGGTAGCGTTGCACAGGGCGGATCGATGCACGCGAACGACCGCGTTATCGTCGCCGCAGGCAGGCTTGGGTACATCGCGTATCTCGATTCCATTTCCGGTAGCAATTGCAGCTTTCATCGCCTATATCCTCTTCAGGTAGTCCAAAGTCTTGCTGATTCCTTCGTCCAGATGCTCGTCGGCAAGGTGCGGTTCGAGCGTAATGAACCCATCGTATCCATCCTGCACCAGACGCCTGAGAAGACCGTCGAAGTTGACCGCGCCTTCGCCGAACGGTACGCACAGATAGTCGCCGGATTCGTCCTGCCACAGGCGGCAGATCTTTCCCTCGTCACCGGCCACCAACTGCTTGGCACCGTCCTTCACCTGCACGTAGGCGATGTAGTCTTTGAGAATCTCGTAGGCCCGCGGATAGCCCTCTTCGCCGGCGAGATAGAAGTTGCAGGCGTCGTAGT
>CBDUQP010000182.1:0-5409 GCA_965369385.1 uncultured Phycisphaerales bacterium | reverse complement strand
GGCAATTCAGGTGAATTGTTGAGTTTTCGTGACGCAGACGCGCAGGTGAAAGGCCCGCACGCAGCAGGAATAGCTTTTTCAACGGGCTGTTAGGACATCTGCCCGCACAAATACTCCATCGGCGCAGATACGAGGGGGCTTGAGCAGCAAACAGCAGGAAATGCAGACTATGACCAATCCACAGGAAAGAAGAAGATGCAGCTTGCAGGAATGCAAACAGACCGCGAAAGATGCACGATGGGCTATTGTCGGCAAGAACACCTGCGAACTACTTGCCGGAAAACCCTTGAACGCACAGAAAACTATTTCTGGCAAACGGTTGCGACCGCAACCCCAAAGTGTATGCAACAAAAGCTCTTGCGGCAGCATGTCAGTCCTTTCTGTGGCGTAAGTTCAGTACATTACCTGACATGAGCCATATTGCGTTATCCTTGACATTTCTCCCCTTTCGAATAACATCGATATTGGGCAAGCTTGCCCAATGGATCATGCTTGGGTGTGGCAGACAGGAAACAGCAACATTCATGGATGGTAGTTTTCAAATCCTTTCAGGTGGAGGAATGGTAATGACGAGAGCAAACTTGGGTTGGATCAAACTGTGCTTATGTGTTGCTTTGGGGTGCGGAGGGTCTGCAAGCTTCGTGCAAGCAGCAAGCACTACTACGCCACTCGACGATTATGTAGCTGCCGCAGATAGCAGCTACTCATACACTGTCTCCAGTGCTGCCGGGGCGGGCTTCACAACATACACCGTCGACATGACATCGCAGACGTGGCGCACCGCAGCCGAAATCACTCCAAACGCATGGCAGCACAGGATGACCATCTGCGTGCCCGACAACGTAACATCGGACATCGCCCTGTTGCATCTCGGCGAGGGCAGTTCGCCGTCCTACACGATTCCCGCCAGCAGCGATCTGGCACTCTTAACCGGATCGGTAGTCGCAACTCTGCCGATGGTGCCCAATCAGCCGCTTCAGTTCGCCGGCGAATCGGCACCCCGCAGCGAAGACTCATTGCTTGCCAAATCATTCGCGAACCATCTGGCCACCGGCGACCCCGAATGGAACATTCTGCTTCCGATGGTCAAGAGTGCGGTGCGAGCGATGGATACCGTGCAAGCGGTGGCATCGTCACAGAACGTGACGGTGAATGATTTTGTGGTCGCCGGAGCGTCCAAACGGGGATGGGCTACATGGCTGACCGCGGCGGTGGATCCGCGGGTTACGGCGATTGCACCGGCGGTGAGCAATTTCCTGAACCTTGACGCACAGATGGACAGCCACCGGGACAGATACGAAGGCGTGACTGCTGGGATGGCTGGTGGTTACTCGACGGCCATATACGATTACGTAGCCGAGGGCGTTATCGCAGCACTGCCAACGCCAGAAGGGCAGGATATGCTGAATGTGATCGATCCCTACGAATACCGTGACCGCCTCGACATGCCAAAGTACATGGTCAACGCAACCGGCGATGAGTTTTCAATACCCGGATCGGGCGATGAGTTCCTGGGCGACATGCCGGGCGACAACTACATCCGCTACATTCCAAACGTAGGACACGGACTCAACGAAGGCGCAATTAACGCCATTGGCATGTTCTACGCAGCTACGGTGGCCGACGCATCCCTTCCGGAATTCTCATGGACTTTCGAGGCAGACGGTACGATTCGCCTGGTATGCACCGATATGCCCATGGTCGTGCGATTGTGGCAAGCAACCAATCCCGACAGTGCCGACTTCCGCGACGCATTTACGACCATCACATGGACCGAGAGCATTGTTGCCGGCCAAGCGGGTGGAGTCTACCTCGGACAGGTAGCCCAACCCGCAAGCGGGTCGACCGCATATATGCTTGAGATGACATATTTCGTCGGGGGGATGCCGATGATGTTTACCACCGAAGTGAACATGGTACCCGAACCAACAACCATGTTACTGCTATGTGCGCTAGCTCCGCTGGTAATCCGCAAGAGGCGATAGAATCACAAAGGGGATGGCTACATGAGCTGGGCAGTGCTGCTTCGCTAACACCGAAGCAGCCTGTCCTCTGCTGTGTCTAAGTCTACCGCAATCTCACTGGCTCACAGGCTGCTGCGGGAGTTTCACCGTGAACTCGGCCCACTCGCCTTTCTGCGAATCTGCGACAATCGTTCCACCGTGCTTGTGTACGATTCGCCAGACAGTATAGAGCCCCACACCAGTGCCCTTGCGTTTCCTGAGTTCCGGATCGTCGAGGCGCGAAAATTTGCGGAACAGCTTCGACTTGGCGGCCTCGTCGAACCCCGGTCCCTCATTGCGTACACTGAATTGCACCCAACCGTCTTCGACACCCACAGTCACGCGAATCTCACCCCTCTCAACACCGTACTTGGCAGCATTGGAAAGCAGATTCACCGCGACAATTTTCATCAGTCCGGGATCGCACTCAAGCGACACCGCAACAGCGCCCGCAGGAATATCCATGACAAGGCGCATCGATGCGGCATCCATTTGCGGCCTGACAATATCGATGGCAGGGGCTATAACGTCGGCAGCGAAGTCGACACCTATCTTGGAATTCAGGTCCATATCGCCGCCTTCGAGGCGCGCGAGGTTAAGGTAGTCGTTCACAAGCCCAAGCAGGTAGTCGCCCTTGGCCATCATGCCACGGATCTTGCCAATCTGCTCGTCGCTCATTTCTCCCATATAGCCGCCTACCAGCAGTTCGGCATCCATAATCATGGATGCCACAGGACTCTTGAGCTCATGGGAGACAAATCCGAGCATTTCGGTGTAGGCCCGGTTAGATTCTGCAAGTTGTTCTATCCGCCATGCCTTTTCGACCGCTTGTGCAAGGCGTTCAGCAATGGCCCAGTGGAACCGCACATGCCCGATGTCATACGCATGTCGCTGGCGGGAGCTGCGGAACAGCAGCCCCACGTTTCGCCCGTCCACGCTCAGGGGACATGTCATGGACGACCTTATCCCCTCTCTGCATACCAGCTTCGTGGACTCGCTTTGGGGTTTGGCGTTCAGATAGGCCTGCAAGTCTCCGATAACCCGCACCCGGCCGGTCTCTATTATGTCTTCCAGCGTACTTCCCCGAAGCTGCTCGGAATATCCCTTTCCCAGAATGAGAGGTTCATAGGACGCATGCGCATAATGAGCCACAACGCGTCGCCCCTCATCGATAACAAAAGCCATCGCCACGCGATCACACGAGCATATCGAACCTACTTCGTCAAAAAGAAAGTCTATCAGCGATTCCACGCTCGCGGCGGCAGCTACTTTCTGGTTGATCCTGTCCAGAACGGTCTGCTGCTCGGCGGAAAACGTGACATCATCATGAACTTCGGACATATCATAATAAGTCAGTACGCTGTCAGGCATATCCATCATCACATCACACCTCTCCGCCCGCCGCGAAATTGCGTCGGGGAATCAATATTAGTTGTGATCGAAAGAAATGCTCTTCACTTCAACGCCTTCGATACCCAGCAGGGCTTTTTCAAACTCCTCGATACGATCTGCAGGCGGGTTCACGTCCAGAAGGAGCAAACCATTCAGTCCCCCAGATGCCGGTTCGTGAAGGCCCAGGCGAGTCTGAATAATGTCACCATACCGCGTGAGTATCTTCTGGATCTCGACTGCATCTTTAAGACGATCCGTAATGTGCACTGCTACGATTGTGTGGGTCTGTTTGTCTGTCATGTTGGATCCCTTATCAGCGAGGAAGAAAAATGAACTCTCCAAAAGAGTTTTCGTAATACTTACATCCTGTCGCCTATACTTAAATATAGTCTTTACAGGGATCTATTTCCACCCGAACCATATTTATCGCAGGTAACGGAATTTACGCAAATGCCAAATACCAACAACAAAACTGCCAATACCCCCGCCGAACCGTTCACCCTGATCGTATTTGGGGCATCAGGTGATCTCACAAGACGCAAACTTGTCCCCGCAGTATTCCAATTGCACTGCCAGGGCCTGCTGCCGGAGGGGTTCCGGATTGTCGGATTTGCACGTAGCGGCAAGACTGACAGTGAATTCCGCGATAGCATGAAAAGCTACACTATCACATCGCCCAAATGCCCTTCAGAATCATTTGCGGACAAATGGGACACTTTTTCAGCGAATATCCACTATCTGCAAGGCAACTATGATTCACAGGAAGACTTCCGCAAGTTGGACCGACGCATCGCCGAAATGGCGTCTGCTCGCAACGAACCTGACAACCGTGTTTACTACCTGGCAACGCCGCCATCAGCATTTGGGCCTATCGTAACCCAGTTGAGCAAATCCGGACTGGCCAGGAAAGGACTGACTACTCCGTGGGCGAGAGTCGTCATCGAAAAACCGTTCGGCCGGGACATGGCAAGTGCTCGAGAGCTCAACTCCCTGGTTCAATCGGCATTCGACGAAGACCAGATATTCCACATTGACCATTATCTCGGCAAAGAGACGGTTCAGAACATAATGGTTATGAGATTCGCAAACAGCATCTTCGAGCACATCTGGTCTCATGATTATATAGATCATGTGCAGATAACAGTGGCCGAGTCGCTGTCTGTGGGCTCTCGCGGCGGATACTACGATCAGGCCGGGGCGATTAGAGATATGGTGCAAAACCACATGATGCATCTGCTGTGCCTGGTGGCGATGGAACCTCCAATCTCACTGGCCGCCGACGCCATCCGTAACGAGAAGGTAAAGGTTCTTCGCTCGCTTCGGCCGATCCCTGCCCAATGCGCAGCCAACGGTGTTATCCGCGCACAATACACCGCCGGCGATGTGGGTGAAGACAAGATATCGGCATATCTCGACACCGACGGGGTCGATCCCCAGTCCACAACCGAGACATTTGTCGCTTTCGAAACCAGAATAGACAACTGGCGATGGGAAGGCGTCCCGTTCTATCTGAGAACGGGCAAGTGCCTGCCTAAACGCTGCACTGAGATATCTGTCCACTTCTGCCAAGTGCCCAGGGTATTGTTCAACCGAGAGACCGTTGTAGGTCTACCTGCGGATATCCTGACAATCCGGGTTCAGCCGGACGAAGGTATTTCGCTTGAGTTCCAGGCGAAAGTACCTGGGCCCGCAATGATGATTCGCCCGGTGAGAATGGATTTTGGATACGCCGAAAGCTTCGGCGCCAACCCGCCGGACGCCTATGAACGCCTGCTACTTGATGCCGCTCTGGGAGACGGGACACTGTTTACGAGGAGCGACGAGGCCCAGGCAGCATGGGAATTCCTCACGCCCGTAATTGAAGGATGCGAAGAATGCTGCGAAGAGCTGATGCACGAGTATGTCCCGGGCACATGGGGACCGCCAGCTTCGGACGAACTTCTACAATCAAGCGGACGAAAATGGCACTTGCAGTAGTGTTTTTTGTATGCCGGGTGAAGAAAATCCCCATTCT
>CBDUQP010000181.1:0-5442 GCA_965369385.1 uncultured Phycisphaerales bacterium | reverse complement strand
AGCAAGTCGGGCATACTCAAGGGGCCCTGGGGGCTGATCGTTCTCGGTGGCGGGGCACTTGGTCTGGTTTTGTGGCTCCTGATTCCGCAGTTCTTCGTTGGATTGGTGGCTTACCTGGTCCTGCTGGCAGGCTCGGTGGGAGCATACGTTTCCTATCATGACGGCAGGGTCGATCCGGAATTGAAGTTCCTTAGCAAAGAGGGGATGCTTTCGGTGTTCTCTTCCGAGGCAAAGGAAGAAGTGGTTTCACTGCTGAATGTTTATGACAAATACGGAAAGGTTTCTCCAACTCCCATAGTGGAAGAAGCATCCCCAAGTGAGATTCACGTTCATAATCTTGTGCAGGAAGTTCTGCACAACATGATCATAAAGCGGGTCAGCGAAGCAGATCTTTCACCCGTAAGTCAGGAAGAAACGGGAGTCCAGTTCGTGATCGACGGCGTGCCCGTTCGTCAGCCGGCAATGCAGCTTACCGAGAGCGAGGCCGTCACACAGAAGCTCAAGGAACTCGCCGGCCTGGATGTTGAGGATCGCCGCCGCCCGCAGAGCGGAAAGATCTCGGTTGACTTCAACCGAAAGGATACGGAAATAACCATAACCACCGCGGGCACTACCGGTGGGCAGCGAATTCAGTTCCGTATCGCCCTGGAGGCAGTGCAGACGAATATCAGTGATCTGGGCATGGGCCCCGATGTGATTGGCCCGCTGATGAACGTGATGGATTCCGGAACCGGGCTGATAATAATTGCCGGCAGAAAGCGCAGTGGAATAACGAGCACGCTGTATTCGCTTCTCCGCAAGCAGGACGGTTTCATCAAGCATCTGGTTACGCTTGAGTCGAAGGTGTCTGGAGATCTGGAGAACATAACCCAGAACACATACAAAGACAGCGCCGACCGCGCGAAGCAGTTGGCATCGCTTCTCCGCAGGACACCGGATGTTGTGATGGTCGATAAGTGCGATGATCGCCAGACGGCCCGGCTGATCGCAGAAGCCGCCGAATCGCGGTTGATCCTGCTTGGGGCGCGAGCGTCCGATACGTTCGGAGCACTTGCCGGGTGGGTGAAAGAGTGCGGAGATCGGCATCTTGCTTTAAACAATGCCAAGGTCATCATGTGCCAGGCGCTGTTGCGAAAGATATGTCCCGAGTGCCGCGAAGCATACCGGCCTGACAAGCAACTGCTCGTCAAGGCCAACTTGCGTGCTGATGAAGTGGAGCATTTCTATCGTCCGCCAAAGGGCGGTCTGCGAGACGAGAAGGGTGTGCCCATGACCTGCGAATTATGCCAGAACGCAGGGTATGTAGGCAGGACTGGCGTGTTTGAGCTGATGCAAATGACCGATGACGTTCGCGAGCTTGTTCTTGGCGGCGGATCGGTGAGCAAGATAAAGTCGGCCTGTCGTAAGCACGGGATGCTGTACTTGCAGGAAAATGCCCTCAGGAAGGTGATTGCGGGTATCTCGAGTGTTCATGAAGTTATTCGAGTAACACAAAAGGGCAACAAGAAGTAGGCTGCGAAGGAGACGCACGGATGATTCCAGTATTAATCGTATATATCCTGCTGTTGGCAATAGTGGGCTTTCAGGTTATTCAGGGCCTGTACAGTTCGGTGATAATGGCTCTGCTTACGACGGTATCTGCCCTCGTAGCCTTCGGGTTCTATGAAATTATCGGCGAGAATTTTCTCTATGCAACGCAGGGCGCCTATGCGGATGCAGCCACGTTGATGGGACTGTTTGTAGTTACGCTGATGATCTTGCGGACGCTGAGCGACAAGTTCCTGCCTCGCAATATCACAGTCAGCCAGTTGGTGGACAGGATCGTCGGCGGGGTGGTCGGTCTGTATACCGGCATGATCATCGCGGGCGTGTTTGCCATATCGGTAATGATGCTGCCCCTGGGCCCGTCGATACTCGGCTGGCAACAGTATGATAAATCACTCATGCCCGCAGATGGACTCTCGCAGTTGTATCCCGTGAAGTTCACGCTGGCGGTGGTGGACACTCTTTCGGGACAGTCGCTCGGTGGCGATCGCACCTACTCGTCGAATCATGATAACATGGCATTGGAGCTGTTCTGCGCAAGGAATGATGCGGGGCTGATGGGCAGGACCGATCTAAGCCGCGATCCCGACACCTCCGAGCAGTTCGAGTTTGCAAATACCGGTGCGTATTCCCCCAGCGGGCAGTTTTGGAATATACAGAAGAAGGAAATGCCGAAGTACCCGCCGCTGGAGCATAACGACGACAGCCTGACTGGCGGGCGGCCGGTGATGGTTGGCGTGTCGGTTTCGCAAAATGCCAAGGGCGAGGACAACTGGTATCGCCTGGTGGGGACGCATTTTCGCCTGGTTACGCATGACGGCAATAGCTACTACCCCATCGGATACGCGCCCAGGAGACCCAACGGGATGTTCGGCAAGATTACCTGGGCCGAATCGGAAGGCGACGGCAGCACTCCGGACCTGACCAAGCTTTGTTATACGGTCAAGTCGGTGCAGAAAATCAACGACGGCAAAGCCGATCTCTTCTGGATCTACAAGATTCGCAGCGGTGGCGAGATGCTCCCCGACGTGACAGAAGCCGGCGCGGACACCAAGACCACACGCCAAACCGATCCCGCATACATAGTCTTCCGAAGAATCGCCAGATCCGACATAGGCCCCCTGACTGACGTAATGCCACGCTGAGTTTGGATTGATTCGGCCGCAACTGCGGACATCCGCGAGGCGCAGCCGAGCTTTCCGGAAATCAGGCCGATCGCAGGCGTCAGTGATCAACAATAAAACGAAGCCCGATGGATCATCCGATCCGCCGGGCTTCGTTTCTATGAGGTCGTACGCAGCGTAAATTCGGCAGCGGGGCGAATTCACATTGAAGTCGGGACCATTAAATGCGGGACGGTTATGCTCTGTATAGAACATAATAGTTCTTCTTGCGCCCTGTGTCATAAGGGGTTAGATGGTCTATGAAGACCAGCAAGAGTACGCTCACTGTGGCGCGTCTCAGCCTACTTCACCAAACGATGCAAGAATCACCGAGGGCACCTGAAACATAGGTATCCGAAGCTCTCGGCCGTCTGCGACACGGCCACTCCTCTCATCCTCGGCAGCGTGATAGATCGCGGCCCGAAGCCCGACATCGAGGACGAACAGACGCTCTGCGAGGCGTTGAAGCAGCACTTCCCGAAGAAACTCTATGGCCAGCGTTGGCAGATCGAAACGGTATTCAGCATGTTCAAACGCAACCTCGGCGCGGCCCTGCGTGGGCGACGCTATCAAAGCCAGTCGCGCGAGATCCGCGCCCGCATCCTGGCACACAACCTAGCCATCCTGTTACACTTCAGTATGTTCTATACAGAGCAGGACGCCTTAACTATTGAACGCTTCGAAATTGCGAATCGGCGGTTTTTGGGAGTCGTGATTGGTGGTTGGTTTGTTCGCGGTGGCACGTGGTGTGCGGCAGTGCGTCTTTGGTCGCGGAAGGGTACACGGCCGACTGCTACCGCATAGAAACAACTTGCAAGTTCATTGGGTGTTGTCACAAGGATCTGGATCAGGGAGACGCTCAGCAAGAACGCCCCATGTAGTGAACGGGAAAGGTGTCATTTCCCAAAAACGTTCAGAGTGTTCATAGTTCGTTATCACCTGTTCTGCCAGAACCAGCAGCTTCCATCTATTCGACTCAAAGAGATCACGGATTCCTTGTTCATTGAAATAGTGATGGGGCACGCCAGCCTCTTTGCCCTTGTTCAAGATAAACGTACCAGGTTCCACTTCCTCACCTGATCCATAAAGGTCAGCTTTGTCTGACTTGAGTGTACCCATAAACAATCCGCCCGGCAGGAGGGAGTCGTGGACAATGTTGAGCGAGCGGCCTATGTTCACTAAGGTATTGTGATGAATTGTATCCCAACTTATGACGCCGTGAAAACGGGCACCGGGCCATGGACACGTCGTCATATCTGCCAACGCCAGTTGTGCTGACAGGCCGTTTGACTCCAAGAGCAGTTGCGTCAGCTCAATACCCTTGGGAGCAGAATCCGATCCATAGGCATCGTGGCCAAGCCCCGCAATAGCGAGTGTATGTCTCCCCGCGCCGCAACCCAAGTCCCATATTCTTAACGGCGTACAAGACAAACGCGATTCCGCCATCCTTATGAATCGTAGCACCTCGCTTTGCGGGGCGCGTTCACAATTGGCATCCGTGCCGAACAGTTGGTTCCAATCCATCGCTCGTCTCCTATGATACTAATATACTCTGCAGTCAAATCTGATACCATTACAATGATGGCCAGCTTCTGCCCTGTATTGAACATGTCAATTCTTCTTGCGCCCTCTGTTACAATGAGAATAAGTCGGGACAGAATAAGTCGGGAGAATGCGGGACATCTACAGATTTGGATAGTAGGCGTCCCGCATCTCTCATGCAGATTGTCGGATTACACGGTTGACATATTTGAGGGGGCGCAGTAACCAATAGTAATCGCGACTGACGCGCCGAGGTGGAATGAACCGCCAGGGAGCTGAATCTCGACTTGTCGTGCGTCTGGGCAAGTCGGCTATCCTGCAGAAGGAGGCCGCCAATGCGCGACGCGCAATCCAACGTAACAACGCTGAATCTTCGATACGGCTGCAATCCACATCAGACACCAGCGGCTCTAACACTGCCGGACCCGTCTCCTCTTCACATTTTGAATGGTGAGCCGAGTTACATCAATATTCTCGACGCCCTTGGTGCGTGGCAACTCTCACGGGAACTCAAGGGAGTCACCGGTGTTTCGGCTGCTGCCTCCTTCAAGCACACCAGCCCCGCTGGGGCGGCAATCGCTCGCCCGCTATCCGAGGAGTTCAGGGCATCTCAGTTCCTGCCGGACGAAGATCTATCTCCGATCGCGCAAGCCTATGCCCGCGCTAGAGGGGGCGACAGGATGAGTTCCTACGGTGATGTTGTTGGCGTCAGCGATGTTGTCGACGCATCCCTTGCCAGAATTATTAAGCGAGAGGTGTCAGATCTCATTATTGCTCCCGGCTACGAGCAGGACGCATTGGAGATACTGAAGGAGAAGAAGAAGGGCACCTATCTCATCTTCGAGATTGACGCCGACTACGAACCCCCCGAGATGGAAAGTCGAGAGGTGTTTGGCTTTCGTCTTCGGCAGAAGCGAAACAGTGTGATGATCACCAAGGATCATTTCCGCAGCATTGTGACTCAAGAAGAGTCGCTGCCAGACGATGCGCTTGAAACGCTCGTGGTCGCCACAGTCGCACTCAAGTACGCGCAGTCTAATTCCGTATGTGTTGCCCACGATGGCCAGGTTATCGGGATGGGGGCGGGCCAGCAGTCGCGTCTGCACTGTACGCGTCTTGCCTGTGACAAGGCTGACAAGTGGTTTCTCCAGCAACATCCAAAGACTCTCAATCTTCCGTTCATGCAGGGTCT
>CBDUQP010000180.1:0-5456 GCA_965369385.1 uncultured Phycisphaerales bacterium | reverse complement strand
GCTCAACTTCTGCCTTGCGAAGCCCAGCGTCAAATATCGGCGCGGTTACCTCGGCGGCCAGCACGGCAAGCCAATTATCGAACAGATCGCGGATATCCTCAGCCGCCGTCTCGGCCCGAATAGACAATCCAAGTCGAGGATACTGATCAACAAGAGCCACATATGCCCGCTGATCTGCCGCCTGCACACGCAATTCCGCAGCACGAACATCGGGACGACGCCTCAGCCATGTCATGGGCACACCAGTTGCGGGCACGGCTGGCAGCTTCGGCAATTCGTCGCCAGCCGGAGCACGAAATCCACTCGGCGAACGCCCCAGCAGAACCGCAAGCTTGTGCTCAAGGACCTTCAAAGATGATTCAACCTGAATGCGGTCTCCTCTGGTGGCTTCGGCGAGCTGACGCTGCTGCAAAACGTCCGAAGCCGATACCAGTCCACGTCTGAACCTGAACGTGATGATCTTCAGGTAGTCATCGTTGGTCTTGCTCTGCTCATCGAGCAGTTTCAGTTGCCCACGCTGGGTCACAATGGTGTACCAGGTGCCGGCAATCTCGGATGTCAATGTAACTGCTGCTGCGTGGAGATCCTCGTTGCTCACCAGCACATCCAATGTCGCCGCATCGGCGGTGGATCGGACGCGGCCCCACAGGTCTACCTCGTAGCTGGCAACCACGCCGACAGAGAAGTTATTTACATACGTTCTGTCACCGCCGCCCATTTTGGTGACAGTTCGCGAGCCGCCAGTGCTGCCATCAATGCTGGGCAACAAAGGCGCTCCGCTCTTGGCGGCTGTCGCACGAGCGCTGTCAAGCCGGTCCCACGCAGCCCGCAATGTAAGGCTGTCGCTGAGCGCATCTTCTTCGAGCGAGTCCAGCCGGCAATCGGCAAAACTCGTCCACCACTTCGCAGGGAAATTCGGAAGGTCGCTGTCGCTTGGGACCGAAAATGCCTTGGGTATGGTAACAGGCGGTTTGACCTCAACTCGCGAATGTGTACAGGACACCAGCATAATCGCAGGCAGCATCGCCAGCAACATCAGGCGGCGCCCAAGGCTACATGTAGAATAACCGTCAACCTTCATTGGACGTCTCCTCGAATGTGTCATCGCTCTGACGCATATCGGCAATGCCTGCAAGGCTGAACTGCGTGATATGGTCTGCAATTTCCTCGATGCTCATATCAGGCTGCTCCTCACAGTTGCAGCCCGGCCCGGAACCGATAGCCTGTGTATGACGCTTGTGAAGCATCATGTGAAAACACTGGGCAATAATACTTGTCTTGCACAGATTAACCTGCCTGTCTGTGGCATCGTCACCAAGCAACTCTCTGACCAGCTCAGCCATGCACTGCTGGAGCGGCCCGATGGACTCACGCATTACTTCGGCCAGCAAGCCGGTTGGGCTTGCCAGTTCCCTGTGGATGATGGCGAAGTCATGGCAGGCGGGATCAATAATCCTCTGCATGATCGCCATAATTCGCCCGCGAAGGCGTTGGTTTACAGGCGCGTCATCGCTGACGCCGCCATCTACAGGATGGGCTTCAACAGATCGCTGAAACGCCAGCCGCCATGCCTCAGCGTACAGCCGCTCCTTGCCGCCGAAGTGGTAGTTGACGGCCGCGATGTTCGCATCCGCCGCCTGACATATCTCGGCGACAGTCGCATCGCGATATCCCTTCGCGGCGAACACCTCGCAAGCACTATCCAGAAGTCGCTCACAAGTGGAACACGTATTATCTTCTATCTTGGCCACAAGCATCTCCAGATGGAAACAACGAGCAAGTCCAATAGATATTGCAAATATTTATTTCAAATGCTCATTTGATTTATACGCAGCAAGCCTGACGTGATCAAGTGCTTTTTCGATAAATCATGCGTGAAGAACAGATTAGTAAGCCGATGAGTTCGCAGAGATCGCAGCGATTCTCGCCTTGACGGTTTCACCATCGCCCAAATACGTGTGACGCAAGCGGCTCGCGCCGGAAGTCGTGTCGATGAAAACATAGACCGCGATCCCAACCACGACCAGCAGATCTATGATTATCAGCGGCAGGTATTTCTTCAGCATGATCCGTTCCGGGCGTGACAGCTATGCGAAGCGTAGCAGCGAGAAGAATTCCGGGCGGTGATAGTCAGGATGATCCCACTGGACCGGGCTCCATACACCATACTGATCGTCCACCTGGCCGCCGCATCGGAAACAGTTCGCCCGCCACTGGCTACCGGCGCCCGGGGCTACCGGATGCCCCGTATAGTCGCTGAGCACGTCAAACGGTATCGCCGCAGCAACCCACCAGCCGTCATCGTCCGCCGAGGCATCCTTGGTGGCGGACTCAACGGAAGTCACTATCTGCAAGCAATCCACAATCGCCTGGGGGGCCAACGTCCGGTCGGGTCGCCCTTCGCCCAGCCCCAGGTGAACGCGGCCGCAGCAGTTGATTTCCAGATTGAAGTAATCGCCATTGATAGACGGATTTGTCATGGCGAAGAATTCCACGCAGCTATCCTGGCAGACCATCCCATTAAGCTCGCGCGACTTGGCGTCTATGTGCTTGTCTTCGCAGAGGAACTGCACATACAGGGCATTATCGTCATAGAGCATTCTCACGGTGGTAGCTTGCTTGTCGCCGCTTTGGTACCAGGGGAAGTTGGATATTTCCAGAGCGTTGGCGGTGGACCACGGCCCGCAGCCCGCACATCCGCACAGTTCGGGCATCTCGGTTGCCCGCACAATTTCGTAACTCAATGACATCTGACTGACTCCGTATTTACTCGCCGTCCACCTGGATAAGGGAATGCACTTCCCACTTGCCGAGCTTCTCTCTGCCCGGCAGGAAGCACAATTCTACAACGAACGTGGCAGCCACAATATCGCCGCCCAGACGTTCGACGAGTTTGCACGCAGCGGCCATCGTTCCGCCGGTGGCAATCAGATCGTCAACCATTAGCACCTTCTGGCCTGGCTTGATTGCATCGACGTGGATTTCTACCGTATCGCTACCGTATTCCAGATCGTAAGTCTCACTAATGGTCTCGGCCGGCAGCTTGTTGGGCTTGCGGATGGGCACAAAACCTGCCCCCAGCTTGTCGGCAACCACGGTCCCGAAGATGAAGCCGCGACTCTCCACGCCGGTGACAATCTCGATGCCCTTATCCTTGTAGGGGGCGATGAGCTGGTCGACCGTCTCGCGAAGGGCGTCTATGTTAGCAAGCAGCGGGGATATATCCTTGAAGATGATTCCCTTCTTGGGGAAATCCGGCACGTCACGAATGTATTCATGAAGATCCATAATATGTCCTTATCCGGGGTTTTTCGACGAAAGCGGCAGAATCGGCCGGCGAAATCAGCGGAATCGGCGAATTCGGCCAGCGAAACCGACCAGCGAACCCAGCCGACATCGCAAGCTCAGCAACTCCATGCAGATTTCCTGAAACCTGCACAACAGCAGGATGATACCCGCGCCGCCCAGAAGGTGAAAGTGCTTTTCACAGATAACAACATCTCTGCGGCCGCAACGCGAGAGAGATGGCCCCCACGCACAATAGACGTGCTATTCATCCATATCGGTCGTCAGCTTCTTGCCCGTGCGAAGATCCAACCCGCACTGAACGCATATCACCGCGTTCTCATCCAGGGGGGCCTGACAAGAAGGACACTGGATACCTGACTCCGGCCGGGACGCCTTGGCAGGCTCCTGGCTGGGCAACGGATCTGGCATATTGGCCGATGTGTCGGCCGCTGACCCCATATCGGCGGGCACCCTGATAACGGCCTGGCAGTTGGGGCATCGCACCTTCTTGCCAGCGGTTTCGTCCTTGAGCTTATAGGATTTGCCGCACTCGCAAATCACCTGTATAGACATGTGTTCTCCTGCTGGACCACACAGGCTCACTGATTGTCGCAGCCGAGCCATCACCAGCCCCAAGCATGGCCGCCAACACGTAAACCTGTAAAACCGAAAGACCTGCAACCACAGATTCTACGCCTCGGCACTTTCGCGTCAAGCAACATTATACGATCAATTCACTCCGCTCTGCACTTGGCGAAAGACAAAGCGATCTATATCACTTCTTCTGTAAGGGTCTTGAGGGTGGCAAGTGCTTTCTTCTCCAACTGCCTAACCCGCTCTCTGGTCAGGCCGATCTCTTTGCCTATTTCCTTGAACGTGCGAGGCTCGCCTTCGTGACCGTCCAGATTGTATCTGAGCGTTATGATCTTCTGCTCGCGCTCGTCCAGATGGTGGAGCAACTTGCAGATCATTGGCGACAGGCCTGCTTGCAGGAATGCGTGTTCCGGATTGCTGGTCACGTCGGCCGCAATCATCTCGCCGATGGCTTTGGTCTCGTCGCTGCCTATCTGGCTGGGGGCACTGACGGCCTTCAGGCCTTCCTGGATGATATCAGCCTTCTTCTTGGTTATTCCGAGTGCCGTGGACATTTCATCTGCTGTCGGCGGTCTGTGCAGCACAACCGAAAGCTCAGAAGCTTTCCTTCGCCATTTGTTTATAAGCTTAACGAGGTAGGCCGGTATGTGAATGGGCTGCCCGGAGTTTATCATGGCACGCTTGATAGCCTGCTTGATCCACCAAACAGCATAAGTACTGAATCGCACGCCTGCATCGGGATCGAACTCTTCAACCGCGCGCAGCAGCCCCAAATTGCCCTCGGCAACCAGATCGCCCAGCGTCATTCCTGGATTCGAGTAATCCTTGGCGATATTGACCACCAGACGCAAATTGGCGGCAATCATCTGCTCCCTGGCCATCACATCAGAGTGCTCGCGTATTCTCCGCGAGAGCTGCTTTTCTTCTTGTTCCGTAAGAAGTTCCGTAGACTTGATCCTGTCAAGATACCATCCAAGTCCGGACTTCGAAATCGCTTGCGCCATCGTTCACCTCCAAGTGAAACCTATGAACATCATGTCTCCAATAGTGATGTCGGCGCTTAGGGTGAAGCACTTGAATACGGCGGGGAGCAGACTGGGGTTAAGTTTTGTCGCAAACAGGCTATCAGGGCGCAAAGAAAGCCCGGCCAGCAATGACCGGGCTTTCTGCTACGACTTGCGTAACAATACTCATTGGCTAGCCGATACTACTCTTCGGTGGCTTCGCCTTCGTCTTTCTTTGCTGCTTCCTCTTCTTCTCGCACAGTGCGAATGATGTTCTCGCCGACCTTGCCCAGCAAGCCACCTTCGCCCGCCAGTCCGCCACGACGTTTCACAGGACCATCGCCATCTTCGCCACCGGACCCGTCATCTTCAGCGGCCCACTGGGCACGCTTGAGACTCAGGCCGATCTTGCGATCTTCGCCATCGACCCTGAGGATCTTGACTTCCAGTTCCTGCGCGATCTTGACCATATCCTGTGGATTCTCGACCTTGTGGTCTGCCAGTTCCGAAACGTGCAGCAGGCCTTCCAGGCCATCTTCGAGTTCCACAAACACACCGAAGTTGGTGATC
>CBDUQP010000179.1:0-5482 GCA_965369385.1 uncultured Phycisphaerales bacterium | reverse complement strand
CACTGCAGTTCTACGAGACCGGCACGATTAACGATGGCAGAAACGTGCGTGGGTTCGCCGCGTCGATGCTCAATCGCGGAGCTGATTACGTTTACCTGTTCAACTACATGGACAGCGGCACGACTGTCGCAAACAAAAGTGACTATCGCGAGATTCTCGACACCGCAGGCGAACTCGACACGGCCGTCGCCTTGCCCCGCCGCCATGTGGTAACCTTTATGGACACCATGCCATATGGCGTCACGACACAATTCATGCTGCCTGCAACCATCACCGGATATCAGCCGGAGCGGTTCCGCATTCACACCGGCCCGATCCCCGCCGAAAGCACCAAAGTGACGCTCATAATCGGCCTGTCCGATGGCGATGGCCTGGACGCAACAAAGATGAAGGCATTCATCAACGCCGACAAAGCCGGCGAGCAAACCGAATTCGTCGAGCGACAACCCGCACAGGCTGACCCCGACCTCATAGGGCAATACGCAGATGCGGCCAGGGAACTGCCCGCCAACGTCAAACGCTCGGTATGCTTCGACATCCCCGTAGACAGTATGATGGAAGGCCACAACGTGTTCGGCGTCCAAATGGACGGCGATCAGCCCGGCCAACAGGCCGTATGGGTGGAAGTTCGCGTCGAACCTGCACAGTAAGGCTGACGGCTATAACCAGCATATCAGGCATATGGACCTTATTGGTTCATGTGCCTGTTTTATGTTCCAAGCCCACAACCAACCGGGCCTGATCGCCTGATTTCCAGCCACATACGCAATAATCCGTCACAAATCAACCTGCATCCTTGCGTAAATTCCTGCTATATGATCTAATATCAGTATTGGTTCACACTGGTCCCTATAGCACAAAAGGCGAGCAAACAGAAGATGTCCACTATTCGTTCCGCCCATAGCGTAGCAAAGGCCCTGCGAGACAGAATCCACAGCGGATACTACTCGATCGGGCAGCGATTGGAAGATGAGCGGTCACTGGCGGCCGCGTTTTCAGTCAGTCGCGGCACGCTCCGCCAATCGCTTGATATCCTGGCTGAGGAACGTCTCGTCATCCGCCAGCAGGGGCGAGGCACTTTCGTTGCCGATGCCACATACACGCGCGACAACCAGACCCGAGCCGACCTGATCTCCCTTCTGGTCTACGAGCGGGAATACTACTTCGGGCCGGTCATCCTGGAAGCCTCTTCACAGGCATCACGCCGCGGATTCATGCTCACCACCGGATCCAATGCCAACGATAAGGAAGAATTCAATCACATTCAGGCGTCCATAAGCTCCCCGGTCCAGGGCGTGGTAATAGCCCCGCGGAACATAGAGTCCACCGCCGCACACGCGATGCTCACCAATGCCGACATCCCCGTTGTGCTGCTGGACACGATCATACCCGGCGTGCACGAAGATCTCGTCCGCGTGGACAATCATCGCGGAACCTACGTCTCAACGCAGCATCTCGTTGAACTGGGGCATCGCCGCATCGCATACATCGGACACGATGGCGACACCGACACCCCCTGTCGCGACGGACGGCGCGAGGGCTTCCTGGCCGCCACCCGCGACATGGGCCTGAGCGTGCCCGACCGATGGGTTATTGAGACAGACCGAGCCGAGCCAACAACCCCAATCGCCGAACTGCTGCAATCGAAGAATCGCCCCACCGCATTCGTGGCGTATAACGATACATGGGCGATAAGGGTAATCGCTGCCGCGAGAAAGCTCAGTCTGAGCGTGCCCCATGATTTGTCAGTAGTGGGATTCGACAACTCGTCCCTGGCCCGCCAATACGATGTGCCGCTGACATCGATCAACCCCGAGCCGGAAGAACTGGGAGCCGTTTGCGTGAACAGGCTCATCGAGAAGATCCTCAGAAACAACGCCGGGCCCAAGAGGACGATCCTCATCACACCCAGTCTCATCGTTCGAGAATCAACCGCAGTCCCAAAGGACTGATAGCATCGGGAAGCATCGAAGGTCGAAGGTCAAAAAATGTCCGGGGTTGCGGTTATCGCTAATTTTTCAAAGCGGTGCGCGTGGCTGCCCCGCATCCCCGGACTAATATTACCCCACTTGGCATCCTGCCAATTCCAGATGCCATACAGACACCTCAAACACTTAACACACATGGCTTTCCGGCGTCAGGAATGTCACATATCCCGCTATCAATCCCGCTCCTTCTGATATCCAGAAAGGGACACTGCTTGCAATATAATCTGTGGTAATATATTGCGCTTTATTGATTTTTATTGGCCTAAATGGCAATATGTTGCGATAATACATATGCAAGAAAGAGACTGACTCGAGGAAGAGATCATGAAGATCGAGAAACAGAACACCCCTGAAACGATCATGGCAGAGCTCGGGCAGCGAATAGCCCATAGGCGCATTAGCTTGGGTATCACCCAAGCCGAAATCGCAGCCCAAGCCGGCGTAGGCAAACGAACCGTTGTACGCATAGAAGCCGGGGAGGATACGCAAGTGACAACGCTCATTCGTTTACTGCGCGTCCTTGATCTCACCGAGCAGCTTGAACAGCTTGTCCCGGAAATATCTACATCCCCGATGGAAATGCTCAAGCATAAATCCAGACGCAAAAAGCGGGCGACGCCCAAACGAACCACCAAACCCGCCGAGCCATGGAAATGGGGAGATGAACAATGAGCACGATTGCGGAAGTCAAACTATGGGGTTCAACCATTGGCGCAGTGACGATAGAAGATGGTAGACAGGTGGCAGCATTTCAGTACGACCCCACTTTCGTCAGCAGCGGCATTGAAGTCGCGCCGCTGATGATGCCTCTGTCAGATCGGGTCTATGAATTCCCGTCCCTGGCCCAACAGAGCTTTCACGGCCTGGGGGGCATGTTGGCAGATTCGCTTCCGGACCGTTTTGGCAACGCCCTGATTGACGAATGGCTTGCCAGACAAGGACGCAGCCCCGATTCGCTCAATGCCGTCGAACGCCTCTGCTACACGGGCTCGCGTGGAATGGGCGCCATTGAGTTCGCTCCAGCCAAAGGACCTGAGCCAACGAGAAGTACTCTACTTCAGGTGGATCAGCTTGTCCAATTGGCCAGTGAGATACTGGCACATCGAGACAGCTTGCAGACCGCCTTCACCGCCGAAGCCTGCCCCGATCCGATGGCAGACATCCTACGAGTTGGCACTTCTGCCGGTGGAGCCAGGGCCAAGGCCGTCATTGCGTGGAATCCGCAGACCAACGAGGTCCGTTCAGGGCAAACCTGCGAGGCCGATGGCTTTGAAAACTGGATGATCAAGTTCGACGGGATCAGCAATAATCGCGACAAGGAACTGGCCGACCCGCAAGGCTACGGCGTGATCGAGTACGCCTATTCAAGAATGGCTGTCGACTGTGGTATCACAATGAGCGATTGCAGACTGTTTGAAGATTGCGGCCGCCGTCACTTCATGACCCGTCGATTTGATCGACTCCCAGGCGGCAACAAGCTGCACATGCAATCTCTAGCGGCGATGGCGCATCTCGATTTCAACCAGGCCGGTGCCCATAGCTACGAACAGGCATTTGACGTGATGCGACGCCTGGACTTGCCCGCAAAAGCGTCGGCTGAGCTGTTTCGCCGGATGGTCTTCAACGTTATTTCCCGCAATCAAGATGACCACGTCAAGAACATCGCGTTCCTGATGGATCGCGCCGGGCAATGGTCGCTTTCGCCCGCCTTTGACATGACCTACAGCTACCAGCCCAGCGGCCGATGGACATCCAGCCACCAAATGACGATCAATGGCAAATGCGACGATTTCACGCTGGATGATTTCATTTCATGTGGAAAAGCCGCCCTGCTCAAGCGAGGCCAGGCCAAGACGATTCTCAATGATGTACGAAAGGTAGTTTCCCGCTGGTGCAACTATGCCGATGAGGTGGGCGTGAATCCACAGCAGCGAGACAAGATTCAGAACACATTTCGCCTGAATCCATATGGAGCCGTCTGAATAGAATTCACGCATAAAACAAGTGATCATGGCCCCTTCGCCATCCCAGCTGCGGACAAATACATAAAAAAAGTCCTGCCATCCTCTGGAGGATAACAGGACTCATATGGAGCTGCAGGGACTCGAACCCAGGACCTCCTCGCTGCCAGCGAGGCGCTCTCCCAACTGAGCTACAGCCCCGTCAAACCCGCAAAAGCCGGACAAAAACGCTGGCCCTTGCACGGGGTGAAGTATATTAATCGCAAGCTCCGACGAGAGTCAACCCCCCACGACCTTTTTTCGCCGGAAACGTCAATAATTTCGGGCAGTACTTTTATATTGGCGAATTTGTTGGGTGAGTGATATTCGTAAGTTCTTGCCTGTCCGCTGCTGCGGCCAGGTTGCCACCTAACAATATTCCCAAAATGGAACAGTAGAACGTGCTTTACCACCCATTGCAGCCGGCGATCACACACATGCTCACCAAATCGGCATCAAGCGATGTCACCATGCCCGCCGCTTCGGCTTCATCATCGCACAGCACCACAAGCCCGCTTCCGCTGCCGGTTACCATAACTGGAATATCCGTGGCGGCCTGGATTGTATCTCGCAGTTGGCGAAGTTCAGGACAAACCGCAAAAGCGCCGGCCGCCAGGTCATTACGCAATCTGCCCCGCCATGCTGACGGCGGGCAATCCGCAACCTCCTGCAAACACAACTGTTCGCCAATTTCCACGGGTGCTTTATCATACTCGCGGTAGACGCTCGCGGTCGGACAAAACAGCTCTTTGTGAATAGACCCCGAGGAATCTCCCGTAGAATCTCCCGTAGAAAAACCCTGAATGATAACCGCCACAAAATCGTGAACGCTGGTCGGGGCGAGTATCTCTCCCCTGCCCGTCATCCGGGAAGATGCGCCCGCCAGGAACAGGGGCACATCGCTGCCCAACTCAGCCGCGATTTCCAGCAATTCCCCATCGCCCAGAGACAATTCCCACAATTGGTTGAGTCCGAGAAGAACGGCGGCTGCGTCTGAAGAGCCTCCGCCAAGTCCCTTTCCAGCACCAATTCGCTTATTAAGCAGAATATCAACACCCCGAACGTCGCGCCCCTCAGCCAGCATCATCGCGGCGCGGTATGCCAGATTTTCGCCGTCGGGTCCGCATTCAACATTTCGGCATTGCAGCGTAATCAGCGTGTCGCCGCGTGAGGAGAGAGTCAGTTCATCGTAGAGCGATATTTTTGAGACGATCGAGTCGAGCGGGTGGAATCCATCTTCGCGACATGGACCTACCAGGAGGTTGAGATTTATCTTGGCAGGCGCGCGGACCAGCAGACGTCCGTCGGCTCGGGGCTCGAACCGCGGCAAGCGTTCGAGCGGCGTTAGCGATTTGTTTTCAGGGTCATGAACGGTCATTTACACAATGATGGCGCAAACTCGCGCCGAATGAAACCCCAATGCGTGCAGATCATCCGGCAGTGTACGAGAATTCTTTCTGGCAGGAAAGAATTCTCGTACACAGAGCAGGTGAG
>CBDUQP010000178.1:0-5500 GCA_965369385.1 uncultured Phycisphaerales bacterium | reverse complement strand
CGACTAAGCCGCAGGCGGCGACGGAAGCTGCCAGAAGGATTGATGACAACTCACGCTATCTACCGCCAGAGAAATTTATCGCACACCAATCCCTGTATTAGTATATAAATACAAAGATATATCCACAATTGCACAGCCGTTGGCGTATCTTCGTCGCCATGCTGGCAAGCACCTGAAAGATATCTGTACGAGTCAGCGGGAAGTAGATTATCCTCAACTCCGCTTGAGGATTGACTTTCCGGTAACCAGCGCGTACATTTACAGTAGCAGAGATTGGATTATCTGCAAATTGCAAATCCTATGCAATAGACCACATCTGCTAGAACAGAAGGAGCTTACCCATGCCTCATCTGACGGAGCGTTTCAACTGGGTCGCCAAACTCGCCAGATTCACCCTCGTCGGTTCCATTGCATTCATGGGATTATTGGTAGTCACCACGATCTTCGTATTGCTTGTCAAGTCCGTGGACTCTGAGCAGGTAACGTCCCTGTCACATATCATACCGGCATCGATAACTCACATCGATGTATTGCTCATCATACTCGCCGAGGCACTGCTCATCGCGGTGCTGTTCGTCACAAACGGTCTTATCAGGGTGATGCTGGCGAAAAGCAATAGTCTTGCAGAGATCAACAACCGCCTCGACCACGTCGAACTGCTGCTTGGCGACAGTCTCGCGACCCAGAAAAGTATCCTGGACCTGTCGTCATTATCCAACAAAGCCAAGAGTCTTATCTATTCCGAGAGGGAAATAGAAGCCTTCCGCGAAAGAATACACGATCACATAATGCGACAGGATTACAAATCCGCAGAGCTCATGGCCAATCAGATCCGCGATGAGTTCGGATACATCGAAGAATCGGATCGCCTCAAGGCCGAGATCGAGCAGACCCGACGGAGCACGCTTGACGAGAAAATCGACGGCGCCATCCAGAGAATACAGTCCATCATCGACATCTGTGACTGGGCCCGCGCGCTTCGAGAAGCCCAACGCATGATGACCGTGTTCCCCGACAACGATAAGATCGCCGCACTGCCCGATCGCATCTCTACCGCCCGCTCACAGCACAAACGCAAACTGCTCCAACTTTATGGCGAAGCCGTTCGCAAAAACGACGTGGACCAAGGCGTTGCCCTGCTCAAAGAGCTTGACGCCTATCTCTCGCCGCAAGAAGCCGCCGCCCTGGAAGAATCCGCACGAGGCGTATTCCGCGAGCGATTGCACCAGATGGGCGTCCAGTTTGCCATCAAAGTGAATGACCAGCAATGGACACAGGCTGTCGAAACCGCTGAAGAGATAGTCCGTGAATTCCCCAACAGCAGAATGGCCCACGAAGTGCGCCAAAAACTCGATGCCCTGAAGACCCGCGCCACAGAAAACGACGATTCTTCAAACACTTTGGGATAAGCTGATAGAATCAAAACATACCGCGACCAGCAATAAAGCCTTCTCTAGTCGAAGTTTATGAGATAGCTATTGCCATTAGCATTCGGGCCGAGCTTGTCGCGGTCCAGATGTACTTGCGGCAGAGTTCAAACACAGTCAACTCTTGCGAATTATATTCGGCCGCCAAGCGAATTCGTTGTTCCATGGCACAACTCTCGATCCATGGCATGAATAATGCTCCTTTCATCCATACCTGTCGCAATACTGTCACCCATGTGCCCGGACTGATGTGTTACCTATGTAACCGGATTGGACCTTTCATCTGTGGGGTCCCCGGGCGGGGCCAATGGCGGGACAATTTGGCGATAGCAGACCAAGCACCCAAAGTGATTCATGCAACCGGCGCGGCGCCCTTGGCGGAAACTGTTAAGTGCTTCCAAAAGGTTCGCCTGCCCGCGCAATATCCGACATGACCGCTATCGACCGTAACGATCTTCTGTTCCAACACTTACACACGCATGCCTAAGCAGGCCCCTCCCTTTAATGCGATATCCGGTTGGTGTTTTTGTCACAAGCTACGTTCGTGGGCGGATTGGCGCTTGCAGATCGGCCCTCAGGTCATTATAAACTATGCCCCTGCTGTTTCTTCACTGCCGCAGGCGCAAACGATGTCGTTCAGCGGTACGTTGAAGATGGGCTTCGTCGCCGATGACGAGTTTTTTTCAGCGGGATCAAGACGGCAAAGCACCGGCGAATATGTAGTTCCGTCGAGCTTTTCCAACAAAAGCCCCGCAGAAAAGACCTGCCACGAGCCAGAATGACCCTTTCAACGGTCTGCCAAGCCACACACTGCGTGGTGATTGATGGGAAAATGTGATGCAACTGGAGCAGACATGCTGGCGTGGAGTGCAGGTTGAACATCCGGCTGATTGGGAGCTTTCCCGTGCCAGCGGACTGGGCAAACCAGGCAAGCTGGTCTTCTCCGACAGGTTCTACCAGAGAATAACCGTTACCTGGAAGAGCATGAAGTACCTCCCGGACACTGAAATGGTGCTTAAACCGCACCGGCTCACGAAGAAGGGCGAAGATATTGAGGTAGCAAACCTCCAGGACGCACCGGAACCATGGAAAGGTGTCGTAAGGGGTGCCCCAGAGCACACCATTACCCACGCCGGACGCTTCTATAAGGATCGGCGACTTCTGGTAGAAGTGACATTCGCCTGGCCCGGCGAACGGGACTGTGAGCTTGAGCGTGAGATAATCGCCTCAATAGATCTTCAGCCCCAGCCGCAAGAAGACGAAACACGCCAATGGCGAGCTTCCGGAATGGACCTCGACATTGACCGTGATTATGAGCTTCAAAGCAGTTCGACCAAGGTCGGACGCGTGAAATGGACGTTTAAGAAGGACCCTGACGCGAAGAGATCGGTTGTTGTCGAGCGATTCGCGATGCCTGACACTTGGCTTAAAGGGTCGGTAAGAGACTGGCTCGTGCGGGAACTGCCACTGGGCTTCAAGCCTATACGTCAGGACTTTCACTCGGTAAACAGGCACTCCGGCGAGTTTCTTGTAAGCCACAAGAAGGCGGGCTTCATCGCATCCCTGTGTGGGAAAGCGGAAGTCAGCAGCAGTACCGCATGGATTTGCCCCGCCGAAAACCGGCTGTACCGTGTAACCGTTTGCGACGTAACTACAGACATTGAGCTTCCATGGCCCGACGGATTAGAAGTCAGATGCTGCAAGCCGATCCCGCAAAGCATCTGACGAACCATTGCTGATATGGTAGACACCGTCGAACCGGGACAAGGAACTGACGTAACACACCGACTGAATGAGCAAGACCGCCAACAAAATGAAGACCACTCAGAAGCGCGTAGGTGCTGAAGAGTTTTATAAGGCTACCCCGCACAAGAACCGGGCAATGCGCTTAGACAAGCGCGGCGATGGAACGACGTTAGCCTCCATTCCCATGAAAAAGCCCAAGTGCCTCGTCCCCCCCTTCAGTTGGATTCTCCCGTACTCAGAATTTCGACGCGTTGAACTGGATTCCATCGGGACGAGCGTACTCGATCTCTGTGACGGGAAGAGAACCGTCGAAAACATCATCGAACTGTTCGCAAAAAATAAACAACTATCGTTCCGTGAAGCACAGTTAGCGGTTGGTCAGTTCCTCCCGCAACTTGCGGAACGCAGCATTATTGCCATTGTCGGCAAGAAAACCAAGAACACCAGCAAGTAGCAAAATATGAAGACCGTCGAAATCAAGGATCAGGTTAGCCTCCCGCTTTCGCGATGTGCGGAACTGGTACTCAGTGGTATCAGGTTCCGACTCTTCAGGGCGGCTGTAACGGTGACAATCATCGCTCTTGCGGTGGCATTTCTCACCACAATGCTCACCCAGTCGCTCGTGACCAAGGAGGTCGCAAAAGCGGTTGAAGTAAGAACCGCATCCAGAAAGCTACTGCTTTTCTGGGTCGGGCGCATCACTTCGCCAATCACGGACGACGAACTCACCGCCGACCTCGCTGGCATGGAGCCCGAGAGTGACCGCTGGAAGGAATTCGCCACGTGGGGCCAGTTGAATGACGCCACGCTCAAACGCCTCGCCCGAATTGCACAAAGCCAGGTAGCCTACACAACATTCTTCGATAGAATGGACCGTTCGCAGCGACTGAACCTGATCGACCTGGCAAAGGGCGACGAGGTATTCAGCAGGATCCAGACCCCGGCCGCCCTGGCAGCATTCACAGAGCGCCTTGAAACCGAAATAAAACCCATGGCCGCCAGGAAATTCCCCGGTAGCGTGAAAGACTTCGGGGCATTCTGCACAGAATGGCAGGAAACGACAGGCCTGCGAAACAAAATAGTAGCAGGACACTCAACCGCCAGGGCAAGACTGGACAAACTGCTTGCAGGCAAGACCGGAGCAGAGGCTTTGGTCTCGGGAGACGAAACTCTCGTCCGCAATCTTACGGCAACGGGTTTTGTGCTGAACCTTGACGACCTCAAAGCCATCGCCGCACCCGCAAAGCTCGAACTGGACGCAGCCGCCATTCAACACACTATGCGGCTGCCCGTTATCAAGTCGCGTCTCGGAAGAAGAACAGGAACCGCCGTCGGCGACGTAAACGAGGAAATCCTGTTCAAGACGACAAGCTCCAGCAATGGTGCCGAGTGGCTGGTCAAACAGATGGACGAGCAGAAGCAGAACCTCGTCCAAGCCGACAAAGCCTTCGCCGACGAGGCAAAGAATGCGGCAAAAATGGACGACAAGCTCCGGCAGGAGTACCGCACGATACGAGCCACCCGCAACACGGTCACCGAGTTTACGCTTGATACCAAGCGTGTTGAAGAAGTGGCCAATGCATGGTTGGACAAAGAGAGCCTTGCTGAAGTTGAAGCGGCTGTCTCACGGACCAGCAGCGATGAAAACATAATGGGTTTCCCCCCCCGCACGCTCTGGCTGATCGTCGTCAGCTTCATGGTATGCATCGTCGGTATCACCAACGCGATGCTCATGAGCGTAACAGAGCGTTTCCGCGAAATCGCCACAATGAAATGCCTGGGGGCAACTGATGCCTTCATCATGATTAACTTTGTAATGGAATCATGCCTGCAAGGTATCGCCGGCGGTCTTGTAGGCGGAATACTTGGAGTAGCACTAGGCGCATTGCGGGGCGGATTCGACTACGGATGGATAGCAATGGAGACCTTCCCGCTTCTCAGCGGATGCACCTGTGCAGCACTGTCAATGATTGCAGGCATAATGATCTCCGCACTGGCGGCAGTCTATCCCGCATGGATGGCAGCAAGGCTCGCCCCCATGGAAGCAATGAGAATCGAGTAGTTTTTGACAGGGCGAAATGTGCGAACCGGAATATTCGTAAACCGTCGCCAGTTTTCCCTGTGACAGAGTAGCAGTGTTGTTTGTCCCGGCGAAGCCCCGATAAATCGGGACGAAGACGGATATTGCCGGGTATGAGTTTTCGTAAGTGCTTTCCTGATCCCGATATACATTGGGACCAGGTTACCATTGGACAATGTTCCTGTGACAGAGCAGTAGCAGGTTATCATGAGCGAACCGAAAAAAACGGGAAAACCGCAGAAGACAG
>CBDUQP010000177.1:0-5630 GCA_965369385.1 uncultured Phycisphaerales bacterium | reverse complement strand
CAGGAATATCATATAGAGCGACTCGGTGGGCCAGGGATATGTAATTGTCACATCGTACATCTTTCCATCTTCTATTCGCCCGCCAAACTTGAAAATCGGCACACGTCCCTGCCGCAATTCATGGTTCATCTTCGGCGTCTGCAGACTGCTCAGCAGGATTATGCCGACATCGTATTTGGCGATATTCTTGGTATTGGTCGTCCCTGTGATGAAGACGTCATAATTCTTCGCATTGAAGATCATGTCGCTTTTCACCTTGCCGGTTTTCAGATACTCCGTGAATGCAGTCATCTTGTCGTAGTTATAGGTGGTCAGGTTCAATCCGGGGAAAATATTAGTTATGAATTCAGGGGCCGCTCGGCCGCTGGTTCGGCCGCCTATCGCCACGGTTTTGGCGCTACCAGTCACCAGCAACGGGCATCGCCAGTCCATACCATTGGCTACTACATCCTTCAATGGCGCGTTGAGGCTTTCTTCGCGATTGAAGAATTTCTTCACTATGTTGCCCGGGAAGAATTTCTCCATTTGGGCTCGTATGCCATCGTCAACCCCCACATCTTTCAACGTCTTGGTCATCAGCACGTTCGGGTTATCGCCTTCTGTCAAATCAAAACTGACGCCGCCCCGCATCAGCCCGCCGTTCAGCCCACCTCCATAAGACAACACAACCTTGCCTGCGCTGGCCGACAAGTCCATCAGCACGTTGCGAAGATCGAAGACGAACCCAACGCTGGGGTCCCGCGTTCGCAACTGCCCAAATTTGGCAACCACTTTCAAGTCTGCCTCACCAAGAACCTGCTTCAGCAATTTGGCAACCTGTGCCGCAGCCGCTCGGGTCTTCTTTTCATTGACTGGTTCTGTCCTTGATTCCCTGGGAGGTCTTCTCTGGCCGATTTGTTCCGCAAACCACTTGCCAAGCTCCTCCAGATCCAGATACTCACCCAGCACATATGCCTTGCCTCGCGGATTTGTCAGAAGATCGGTAACGTCAGCAATCAACCACACGCTATTCCACCCAACCTGCACATGAAGCCCTTCGGTCTTGATGCCCGACACCACCGACGATAGTTCACGCTTGTCGCTCGTGGCAGTCGCAGGCAGCAACTCTGGTTGCCCTGGCCCGATATCTCTGGCGGCCAGCGCAAGGGCCGAGGGCTCCAAGACAGCCGGAGTGACCGGGACCATAATCTCAACATCTCGCAGCAGGAGCTCGCCGCCAATGCGCACGCCCTTGCCTTTCAAACGTCCACGCAAGTCCTCGGCCCGGCATGAAACGAACTGGAGAACACGTGGCCGCTTCAGCGACCACTTCGTTTCAACCTGCAACTTGCCACCGAGTTTAAACTCCTTGAGATCAGGACATAACTCCGACAAACCACTTGCGTCTTTGGTCCACGCAGATACTTGAATATCCGCATCGTTCACCTTCGTAGGCAAACTGGATGCGTCCCCATTCGTCTTCATCGATCCACCACCAAGCAAGCGAACACATCCCACTTGCGCCCGCAGATCGTTCAGCGTCAGACGAGACAAACTCCTGGTGAGCGATGCCTCAAAGTCCACCGGGGCAGCCATTCCTATGGGCTTTGTGATTTCTATTGTGCCAACGACCCCCTGCATGTTAGCGCAGGTCTTGACGTTCGCACTTCCACCCAGTTTGTCGGCATCCAAATGCCCCTTCACATTGAAGCCGTCACGGTCTCCCTTGAACGCAAGTCGAACGCAAGTCGTTCCCTTCAACTTGTGCTTCGTAATATGCGACTTCATTTCCGGCAGAATTTGCATAAATGCTTCGTCTATCGAAACTCGCCCGGTCAGTTCACCTTCGATCCCCTGACACCATCCGGGCGACAACAGTGACCCGCCGGCTTGCACCTGGGGTGATATGCGAAGGGCTAGACTTGTTCTCAGGAAACTGGTTCCGAAATCAAACGATCCATTGCTAAGTTTAATTTCCGTTGAACGCTCCGATGACGAAATCACTTCGCCAACCAGCCTTATCCGCAAAGGAGTACCTTTGCGTTTGCCCCTGGCGCCCGAGCCGGAAGACACAAACTCCAGCGAGTCAGCATCTATACTCGCCTCTCCGCTAAACCGGCCTTTGCTGCACGAACCAGTGATCGCGAGCGACACATCGCCACCAAGCCGATCCTTGTCCAACAGTGATGACAATTTCGGCGACATGGTCACCAAACGACCTGCCGCTATCTTTCCGCTGATGTCAACCCGCCCCTGCCACGACGAATCACCCTTGCGCGGGCCCATAACACATCGCATGCCAATAGTCGCACACGGGCCATCCAGACGCCAACCTAGATAATTCCTCTCTGCCGGCGGCAGTGAAGCATCATACAAAAAATCCACCGCCAGCTTGGTCTGCTCGCTTGCCTTCTTCACAAACCATGGGCTAGCATCAACCTGAAGCTTCGTAAGATCGGCAGCCAAATGCGCCCTGCGTACCCCGCTGGCGACGCGCACCATATAGTTCCCATTCAATCCACCTCTCACGGCGGCAGTCCCCTTCAACTCTGGAAGGCATGCGGCAAACTGCTCCACCCGGTCGACTTCGAAATGCCCTCGCATTTCCATGCCCACATCGCCATCATTTCCATTTGATTCAATTGCGGAAAACTGACCATGATCCAACACGAATTTCCCGTCACCAATTCTCGCCACCAGTTCAATATCATGAAAACCGGCTGTCTTGCGGGACAAGGATATTCCGCCAATGAGCTTAACCGCCTTGCCGGAAGGCTTGGTGAAGTGCTTACCAACTGAAAATGAGGAATCCGCCGGTATATCCAGAGATCCGGTAATCCGGGCTTCCGGCTGCAGGGATACGGCAAACCGGCCGGAAAGCCCGCCGCCGAGCGACACGTTTTTCAACACATCGGTATTCGTCGCCAGCAACTGTCGCAAAGAAGCGACATCCTTCACCTGCATCTCGCCCTGCCACTCAACGCCTTCCAGATGATCGGCAAATTCGCTTAGCGACCCGATTTCGTCCGGTTTTGCAGCCAGCTCGCGAACATCCCCCAGCTTGCCCTTGCCGGAGAAGGTATTGTCACCTATCGACACTGCACATCTCTTCACGTCAAACGACCACTTGCGGTCATCAAGTTCGCCGCTGAGTTCCGCCCGAAGCTTCAGGCCGGCAGGTTTCACGCTGACACTCTTGTGAGATACGCCTGCTGACGTTGCATCGGCGAAGATGGTGACGCTAACGCTATTGTCTTTGTGCCTAAGCTGCAGGCCCACGCCCACGGGCCCGCCCACATCAACATCACCGTAGAGTTCCTTCTTGCCCGAAAACAACATAGCCAGTCGCGATGGATCTACCTGC
The DNA here is from genome assembly GCA_965369385.1 of uncultured Phycisphaerales bacterium. Taxonomy (GTDB): domain Bacteria; phylum Planctomycetota; class Phycisphaerae; order SM23-33; family SM23-33; genus CBDUQP01. The sequence continues at coordinate 2,287 of CBDUQP010000177.1, read as the reverse complement.
CCGGTAAGCTGAAGCTCTTCGATGCCCTGCCATCGCCCATCAAACGTCTCGCCAAAGAACGCTGCGGTTCCCGCCAACGACATCCCCGGAAACTCCACTTGCAGCTTCTTGAGGACAATTCTCGCACCGGCGGGATGGTAGGGATCATAAGTGGATGAAATGGTCAGTTCGGCTTTGTCGACCACGGGGATATTCACATCTTCATCAAGCGGTTGAATGTCCAGGTTCGCGATTGTTATCCGGCAGTCGGCCCGGTTAACCACATCTCGTCCACGGTCAAACTCCAGCTCCACCGATCCACTGCATACACCCGTAAACTTTCTCACTGGCAGCTTGATAAGGCGTCCCAGTGAAAGCTGCCCAATATCTATCCCGGAAAAGCTGAATGATGCGACTGCGGACTTCTTATGATGCTGAATTCCCGAATCCACCCGCAATGATATCGGGGCGTCGCCACCTTCCTGCCTCAGTTGTGCAGACATGGTTACGCCGCCCATCTCGGGCGTGCTTCCAGCCAGTATCTGCAAATCTGCGATGCCCAACACCAACAGCTTCTTGTTCCCCGGAAGGTCGAACACCACTTTGGCGTTCCTGATGGTGGCACGGTCTATCTGCATTGAATCCTGCTTGCTGTCAGGATCCGGCACCATATTCCGGAAGACATTCGTGTTCAGTTGCCCATTTTCATCGGCTTCTATCACAAACGTCGGCGAATCCAACTCTGCCCAACTCAAACGATTGGTCCAAAGCAATGTCAGCGGCGAAAAATCCGCCCGCAACAGTGGAACCTTCAACATCGTGCCAGATTTGAATCCGCTTGGTGAGTCTATTACCACATCGTGGAACTCTATACCGCCGGCCCAACTGACAGTAACCTTAGCCACTCGCACAGGTACGCCCATCTGCTCAGATAGGCTGTCAGCCATCCATTGCTTAACAATTCCGGACGGCAGCCACCACGGCAGCGTCGCGTATCCCCCAATAAGCACAATCAGCAGAACAACAAGCGTTCGACAGAACAACTGCCACCAACGACGCCTCGGTTTTTTCTTCTCGCGCCTATTGGTCATAATCAAACATTGAATCGGAAATTGATGATGTCGCCATCCTGCACAACGTAGGCTTTGCCTTCCAGCCTCACCTTACCGTTAGCCTTGGCGGCCTTCATGTCCCCGCCTTCCTTGTAGTCATCATATGCTACCGTTTCGGCGCGAATGAACCCACGAGCGATATCGGAGTGAATCTCGTCTGCGGAAACCACCGCCGCAGTCCCGGCCGGTATCGTCCACGCGCGACACTCATCTTCGCCTACAGTAAGGAAACTCACAAGCTTGAGGCTCTCGTAGCACGCTTGAATCATTCTATCCCCGGCAGGCGAATCGATCCCCATATCCGACAGGAATTCGCCACGTTCTTCGGCATCCAGTTGTGCGATCTCTTCCTCGATCCTGGCCGACATTTGGATGCACCTTTGCCCCGCCAACTCTTCGGGCCCAGCCTCGGTGACGCTGTCTTCACCGCAGTTTATGACCACCAGCACCGGTTTCTGTGTCAAAAAAGCAAAACTGCGAATAAGTTTGTCTTCCGCCTCTGTCGAAACCACATCGGAAATCGGGTTTTCGTTCTCAAGCGCCTCCCGCATGCGATTCATAAGGTCAAGTTCTTTGGCCTGCTCGTCTCGCTTGGGGGTAGGTTTCTTCACTCCCGCTTCGAGCTTCTCAATGCGGTTGGCAACCTGCTCCAGATCCGCAAACAGCATCTCATCAAGAAGCTCACACACGTCGACGGACGGATCGATTCGCTCGCGATACTCGGGGACCGAGGCATCTTCAAATGCCCGGACCACAAATACCAGCATATCGCACTGGCGCATCGCGCTCCAATGGGCCTTGCCTCGCTGGCGACCGACTGAACTGCTCATGTCAAATCCCGGCAGATCAAGGAATTCCAGCTCGGCAGGCGTCGTCTTCTTCGGTTGATACTTCTCGCTCAACCATACGAGACGCTCGTCGGGCACCTTCGTGACCGCCAGGTGCGGCTGATCCCCGCGAGAGACGTCCACCGAGGAACCGCTGGCGGCGGCTACCGCCGAAAACAATGTAGATTTGCCCGACTGCGGCGGGCCTATTAGTGCAACACGCATTCAACACCTCGTTAATACCATGATTTACAACCCTTCTGTTTACTCTGCACACGCCCCAAAATCAACATTCAGCTTCTTTCCGACCCCGCCACGTGTACGAGAATTCTTTCTGGCAAGAAAGAATTCTCGTACACAGAGCAGGTG
>CBDUQP010000176.1:0-5686 GCA_965369385.1 uncultured Phycisphaerales bacterium | reverse complement strand
TTTACGAACCTGGCCCACACTTATTATTGGCCGACGGCTTATACCAATTCTATTGTCCTTGCAGGGACGCGGTCAACAGCAATGATTGCGACAACCCCATGATACACCATTGACACTAGTTCCATGGACCGTTACATACGTGTCAGCCAAAGCTTTTGCCCGACCGGCAGGCCAGCGTGATGTCACCACACAACCGGAGAATACAATCGATGATCATCCTTGGAACACAATACTACAGAGCCCCTTTCCCCGTAAGCACTTACTGGGAAGATGACCTCAAGAAAATGGCCGATTCCGGCCTGAGCGCAGCCCAGTTGTGGGTGAAGTGGGGATGGGTCGAACCCAAACCCGGCGAGTTTCGCTTTGACGACTATGATCGCATCATAGAATTGGCCGACAAGGCCGGCGTCGGCGTTGTGCTGAGCACAATCGCGGCGATTCACCCGTATTGGATTCATCGCGAAGTGCCTGATAGCGAAATGGTTACGAGCACAGGCCAGAAGGTGGTCTCCGGCAATCGCGTCGAATGCCACTACGGTCTGACCCCCGGCGGATGCTTTGATCACCCGGGCGTGTGGGATCGAATGGGCCAGTTCCTAAGCACTGTCGTTACCCGATATCGCTCAGCGAGCAACCTGCTGGGCTGGGATGCGTGGAACGAACTCCGCTGGAACGAGCAGACCGATGGCAGGGTCTGCTACTGCGACCACACCAAGGCAAAATTCCGCAAATGGCTCGACGAAAAATACGGCGGCCTGGACGGGCTGAACGAAGCATGGATAAGGCGCTATGCCTCATGGGAAGATGTGCTGCCCGGAAAATGTCACGAAATGCCATATACCGAGGAAATGGCGTTTGAGCACTTCCTGACATGGCGAGCATGCAGGCACGGGCAGAACCGCTACGACCTGATGAAGGCACTGGACCCGGATCATCCTGTGACCGTACACGGCGGCGCTCCTTCTGCGGAGTATCCCGGCTGGAACAACCATCCCAACTCAGCCACCGCACTGGACCGCGGAAACGATTGGGACTTCGCCGATCACATTGACGGTATCGGCACGAGCAGCTTCCCGCACTGGTTCGGCATTGACGACAGCGACTTCGCGGCACGAGTTGGGCTCATACGCTCAGCAGCGGGCGATAGAGCCCGCATATGGCTGAGCGAACTCCAGGGCGGCCGCGCGTCTACGGGATTCGACGTTCACACGCCCGTCAAGCCTGACGATCAGCAGCGGTGGATATGGTCCGGCATCAGCCAGGGCGCAGATACCATCCTGTTTTGGTGCTGGCGCGATGAAGTGTTCGGCCGAGAGTCTGCCGGATTCGGAATGGCAGGCGCTGACGGTTTTGCCGACGCCCGCCTCGGCGCAATGGCGGAAAGTCGCGACATAATCGCCGCCAACGAAGAACTGCTCGACGCATACAAGCCCGCCGCCGGTGAAGTTGGCGTGATGTTCAGCCCGCAGAGCTATTACCTGCACTGCGCACAACTGGCCGACGCCCGCCTTTCGCAGTTCTCGCTTACCGGATGCACACGTGCACTTACCCGCAAGAACATACCGTTCATCGCCGTCGAGGAAGAACATCTGGACGAACTGAACGGCCTGAAGGTGCTCTTCCTGCCAAGAACACTCGTAATCGACGATCATGTAGCCGCGCGTTTGATCGATTTCGTAAACTCTGGCGGAACAATTGTTTGCGATTCAGAATGCGGTGCGTTTGGGAGCAACGGCCTTTATCGCTACCCACAGGATCGCTTCCTGGCCAAGCTGACCGGAGCGACCGAAGTTGGCAGGCGTTCACTTTCACAAGACACTATCGACGTGAAATTCGACGAACAGACCTACACCCTGCCCGCACGCCAGTGGCTTACGCCGCTGTCAACCAAGACAGGCACAACACTGGCCGCCTGTGATGATGGCGCCCTTGCCATGGATATCCCGGTAGGCAAAGGACGCGTTATCATGTACGCCAGTTACATGAGCGAGACATATTACCTGGCGTCCACCTCCCAGGACGGCTGGGTGGAATATATGAACGATACCTACATGGGCCCCCAGGCAATGGAACTGTGCGAACAGTACGAAGGCTTCGTAGCAGCGATCTGCAACAAGGCTGGCGCCATGCCCACGGCCGAGATCGCCGCACCAATAGGCCATGGCGTGCACGTGCAGACCGGTATTAGTAACGGCAAGCGAATGGCGTTCGTATTCCATTCCAAAATCGACTCACTCTCGGTAACGTTCGCACCTGAACTGTTTACCAAGGGCGTTCGAGATGTACTTACCGGAGAAGAGTTGGCCATGACACATACCGATGCTGGCAGCGTATGCAAGCTCGGCGGCGGAAAGTGGGGCATGACTGTCCTTGCCGAGATGCCATAGCAGGCTTCGCGTTCAAAATACCAGCGCCTGATTCTCCACTTTTGGGTTTTCAGGCATTTTTCAAGGATGTCGCGGTTTGTCCTTTGTGTTGCTCATTGCTTGACGGGCCCGTCTGAGGGACAATTGAGCTTTCGAACCCAAAAGCAATAAGATCCTTGATTGGAACAAACCATGAATACTTCGTTTCTGAAAACATTCGCTTCCCCTTCCAGCGAGTATCGCGCCAAGCCTTTCTGGGCATGGAACGGAAAGCTGGATCCCCAGGAGCTGCGATGGCAGATCCGTATGATGCGAGAAATGGGGATGGGCGGATTCTTCATGCACTCGCGAGTCGGGCTGGACACGAAGTATCTCAGCGATGAGTGGTTCCAGTGCATCGACGCGTGCATAGATGAAGCCAAGACGCTTGGCATGGAAGCGTGGCTGTATGATGAAGACCGCTGGCCTTCAGGCGCGGGCGGCGGGTTCGTAACCGAGAACCCCCAGTATCGCGCAAAATACCTGGCGTTGAGCGAATTTGAAAAAGCGGCGGACTTCAAGTGGACCGATAGCACCGTTGCAGCATTCACCGCCATGGTAGACGGCGCGGCAGCTACTGATGTAAAACGTATTGCCAAAGGTGCCAAGGCGAAGCTGACCGGCGGACGGACAATTCTCGCGTTCTCCATGCACTCGCCCGATCGCGATAGCTGGTACAACAACTGCACGTATCTCGATACCATGAACCACGAGGCTGTATCCAGGTTCATAGACGTAACTCATGAGGAATACCGCAAGCGCGTCGGCGATGAATTCGGCAAGACCGTGCCCGGGATATTCACCGACGAACCCAACTATGGATGGGTCTTCCACTCCTCTCGTGATAACAGGTTCCACCCAGCCACCATCCCGTGGACAACAAAACTGCCCGCCAAGTTCCGCAAACGTTACGGATATGACATAGTAGCCAATCTGCCCAAGCTCTTCTTTGATGTAGACGGCGAAGGCGTAACGCCTGCCAGACATGACTACCACGACTGCATCACGTTCCTGTTCACCGATGCTTTCGGCCGCCAGATAGGCCAGTGGTGCGATGCGAACGGTATCGCGCACACCGGGCACGTCATGCATGAAGAAACACCGTCCTCCCAGTCGGAGGCGGTCGGAAGCTCCATGAGATTCTACGAGCACATGCAGACCCCGGGCATGGATATCCTCACACAATTCCGCCGGGAATATATGACCGCCAAACAGGTATCCTCAGCAGCCCGTCAGTTCGGACGCAAATGGAGACTCACCGAAACATACGGCTGCACGGGGTGGGACTTCTCGTTCGCCGGGCACAAAGCTCTCGGCGACTGGCAGGCGGCACTGGGCATAAACCTCCGCTGCCAGCATCTGGCGTGGTACACGATGCAAGGCGAAGCCAAACGCGACTATCCCGCGACTATTTCCTATCAGTCGCCCTGGTGGCAAGCCTATAGCGAAGTCGAAGACTACTTTGCACGAATCCACGCCACAATGACGAAAGGCACCGAAGTACGTGACCTGCTGATTATCCATCCGCTGGAAAGTACCTGGGTATGCACGAACAAAGACGCACGCTCGAATCCCGAACTGCCCAGGATGAGCAACGAATTCGCCTTCATCAGCGACAGCCTGCTCGCAGCCAACATAGACCATGACTATGGCGACGAGGACATCCTTGCCAGGCACGCCAGGGTGTCCAGTGCACGATCAGATAAGCAAGCAGACAAGACCGCCACCTTCATCGTCGGCAAGGCACGCTACAAGACCGTCCTCGTCCCGCCGATGGTAACAATAAGAAGCTCCACGCTCGCCCTGCTGCAACGATTCCGAAAAGCGGGCGGAACCGTGGTCTTTGCAGAAACGCCCTCCAAGTACGTGGACGCGATCAAATCGGATGATGCGAGTACACTTGCCACGCAGTGCATGCGCACTGGCAAGAAAGACATTGCACAAGCTGTAGAATCCACATGTCGCCGCGTTTCGATCACCAGCCCAGACGGCAAGGAAATCGCACAGACGCTGCATTTGCTGCGTGAAGATAATGATGCCTTCTACCTTTTCATCTGCAATACCGGGCACAACTATGTTGGTATGGTGAACAAGGCCTTCCCCGAGGACACCCACGTTACCAAACGCACCGATGAATTCGATCACGTTTGTGTGACATTGGCTGGCGGCTGCGATGAGGCACCTGTGGAGCTGGATCCCAGAACAGGTGATGTTCAGCGAGCTGACGCCAAACGTAGCAAGGCCGGGTGGAACATCCAGACAAGCTTGCCGCAACTTGGCAGCAGGCTCTTCGTGATACCCAAGAAAGCAAGCACCGTCAAGATACCCGTGACCAACCGTACAAAGGATGTGAGCACCAGGAAACTCTCCTCTGCCAAGTGGGACATTCTCCTTTCTGAGGACAACGTACTTGTGCTGGATCGACCTGAGCTTCGCATCGCGGGCAAGAAGACGCGCGAATTTGGAAATGTCCTGAAAGCGGATCGCGAAGTTCGCAAGGCACTGAATCTGGACCCGCGAGGCGGCGACATGGTTCAGCCGTGGGTCCGGAAGAAGAATGAAAACCCCAAGAGCGTCTCGGTTGAGCTAGCATATGAATTCGACATCAAGACGCTGCCTTCCGGCAACCTGAAACTCGGCATCGAATGTCCTGAATTGTACCAGGCCACCATCAACGACCAGCGGATCGCCCTTGACTGCGACAGCGGCTGGTGGTGCGACAAATCGCTCCGCACGATTCCAATAAGCCCCGCGTCCCTGCGAATCGGACGCAATGAACTCAAACTCACCTGCGATTACAACGAGAACCATCCCGGACTGGAAATTGTGTACTTGCTGGGCAGCTTTGGCGTGAAAGTGGCCAAAACCAATACCACGCTAACCGCGCAGCCGACGTCACTAAAACTCGGCGACTGGACCAAACAGGGCTTGGCGTTCTACTCGGGCTCGGTGAGCTATGTGAAGCCAATTTCGCCAAAGCTTACGAAATCGCAGCGACTGGTAGTAAGAGTTGCCGACTACGATGGCACGGCAATTCGTGTGCTGGTTAATGGTCAATCCGCAGGCATAACTGCCTGGGCTCCGCACGAGGTAGACATCACCGATCTGCTCACGGGCGACACAGACACGCTGGCAATCGAAGTTATCTCTCACCGGCGAAACTCGCACGGTCCGCTGCACCCCACCGAAAAAGTACCATTCTGGTCGGGCCCGGAACTGTTCACCAGGAGTGGCGACGAGTGGACCGACAATTACATGCTTGTACCATGCGGGCTAAAGTC
>CBDUQP010000175.1:0-5732 GCA_965369385.1 uncultured Phycisphaerales bacterium | reverse complement strand
CATTTTCGACCATGGCGACCAGCGCGGCCCGCAACAGCATGCCGATGCTCTTGAGTGTTGCCAGACCTTCTACTATCTCTGGGGCCGCACGTGTTCCGATTCGCACTGCGCCGGCCATGATGAACACGAGAGCGTTTTGCGGCCGCGGGAACTTCACGCCCGATACCTTCAGTTGCACGTCGGTGTCCTTGAGGGCATCACGCATTACCAGCATCTGTTCGAGGGTTGGGCCTTCGAACTGGCCGGTGGATGTCTTGGCGAACTGGATACCGGCTTGGGCGATCAGCTTACAGCCGGTTGTGATTTCCTCATCTGTGAGGTAGCAGACTTCCAGTATGGCCTTGGTGACCGCGCCTCCGGCTGCGTCTGCGAACTGCTTGAGTTCATCGGCAACCGTCGCATGGTCGCCATCCTTCAGTGCGCCCACGTTCATGACCACATCTACGGTGGTGCACCCGCGTTTCACCGCGAGTTCAGTCTCAAACGCCTTGACCGCAGCCGGTGCGCCGCCGAACGGGAATGCGATGCCGGTGCCTATTTCAATATCGGTGCCGGCCAGTTGCTCGGCTACCAGTGGGCTCCAGTGTGAGCTGCTGCTGTAGAACGCAGCGAAATTGTACTCGCGGGCGATACGGCAGCCGTCCAATATTTCGCACTTCTGCGTTTGCTTGGGCAAGATGGAGTAATCCATCATCTTCGCTAGTGCGTTGCGGTCGAGTTTCTTCATATCAATCATTGTTCTTGTCCTATTGGCTCACGAGCGAGCCGAATGCGTTTTGGAATTCGTGTTCAGTCAGGCCGCGTTCGCCCATCTCGCGTACCTTCTTGCTTGCCTTCTTATGGTCGGCATGATAGTCCGATCCGCCGCTGATTATCCGGGCGCTGGCGCCGAACAGTGTTCGCACTTCCTGCTCGATCTGCTCGGGCGTCATGTCGCCTTTGTACGTGGTCTTATTGTAGGTGTAGCGTGCCTCGATGCCGTCGAGCCCGGCGTCGAACAGGCGGTTGATGTAGTCGGTTCTGGATATCGGGTCGCCAGCGGCGGGGGCTGAAAGAACTGTTTCGTCTATCAGATACGGGTGTGCCAGCACGCCCACGCCGCCGCAACGATGAATAAGCTCGACGGCGTCTACTGCTTCTATCTTCCTGCGGCGGACGTTCAGGCTGGGGTTATCGCGGACGAGTATCTTGGCGTCGGACCATGAATCGCAGTGGCCGAGAGCTGCCATCGCCTCGAATACGTGCTTGCGTTGGACTTCGTCATCCTGGCGCGTGCATTGCGTACCGCCGGAGTCGCGATAGGTCAGTATGTCGGCATCCCAGTCCACCGGCATTTCCGCATCACATAGACGCTCGCAGAGTTGCCGGTAACCTTTGCTCTTGCTCTGCTTGGCTGCGTCTATCTCGGCCTGCAGATCCGGGTGGGCCCAGTCCATACCGTAGCCGCATATGTGGACATCGTCTACAAACTTATCGCACGAGAACTCATACCCGAGAACAAGCGTAATGCCCTGTTCTGCAGCGTAACGCACAATATCACATACAGCGTCATCGGGCAGTGTGACGGTCTGCGGCGGGTCTATATCATGATCTGTGATGGCGATTGCCTGCATGTCTGCGTCCACAGCGTGGGCGATCAGCTCCAGCGGCGTATCGTTGCCGTCAGAGCGGGTTGTATGGCAGTGCATGTCACATGGATAATTGGGCATTTGTCTGTTCTCTTCGCTCTACGCCTTGTTTGCCGAACCGAACTTCTCGATGAATTCAGCGACGGTCTTCTGCGTGTAGTCGCGGACGGCCGACAGGATGCGGACCGGCTCGTAGTCGTCCGGCTCAGCCGCGAAGTACTCTGCAAGTGAATCGCGGAAGGCGTGCTTTATCTGCGTTGAGATATTCACTTTTGCGCCGCCCAGGGCGATGCAGCGTGCGAATACTTCGTCCGCAAGCCCCGTGCCGCCGTGAATAGCGACAGTGGCAGGTACAGCGGCTGCAATTTTGCCCAGCACGTCAAACGCGATTTTGGGTTCGCCTTTGTACACGCCGTGCGCGGTTCCGATGGCCGGGGCGAACACGTCCACGCCGGTGGCTGCTACGAATTCTATCGACTGATCGTAGTCGGCAAGGCAGGCGTCATCGGCGGTGACGAAGATATCGTCTTCCACGCCCACAATCGCGCCCAATTCGCCTTCCACTGTGACTCCTCTGGGCTTGGCGAGGTCGACCACCTGCTTGGTGAGGCTGACATTCTCGGCAAACGGAAGGCTGGACGCATCGATCATCACCGACGACCATCCTGCGTCAATGCACTCGACGATCAGCTCGATATCCTTGCAGTGGTCCAGATGCAGGGCGACCGGGACGCCTACGCGACCGGCCAGGTCAATGACGGTATCGGCCAGCGGTTTGGCTCCATAGAGCTTGACTGTCTTGGTGGATGTCTGGATTATCACCGGCGAATTGGCGGCCTGGGCGGCCAGCACCACAGCTTCCGCAGTCATCGCATCGACAATATTGAACGCTCCGACGGCATATCTACCGTCGCGGGCTCGAAGGAGCATGTCTTTCATGTTCGTATAGCTCATATTCATTTTCCCTTTTTCTATAAGCTATTTCAGTGAGTTGGTGAGGATGGCCTTGACGTCGTCCACACCTGCCGCGACGCAGTTCAGCTCGGTGATCGCTTCCATGTACGTGAACGTTTCGTCGGCGATGGTCTGGATCATGGCGCTATCGGGGTTCTTGGCCTTGAGACGATTGGGGAAGTCGAACTTGCTCAAGAAATCGTCGAGGGCGCACTCGATATCATCGCATCCGGGTTTGATCTGCTGTGCGATCCACTTGTGCTTCTCAGGTAGTGCGGCTGAGTTGTACCGGAGGATCTGCGGGTAGATGCTGAACAGGGCGTCGCCGTGGGCAATGTCGTGATAGTGACCGCCGATAACGTGGGCGATAACGTGCCCGAGTGTAACCACGGCGTGATTGATCGCCACACCGCTGCAAGTGTCAGCGAGGCACATGTCATTGCGCGCGTCGATGTTGTCGCCGTCCGTATAGCAGGTGAGCATGCTCTTGGCTACCAGGGTGATGGCCTTCTCGGCGTACATGTCGCTCAATGGGCTGCATGCGTTGGAGGTGTAGGCCTCGACCGCGTGAGTGAACACGTCAAAGCCGGTGATTGCCGTAAGGACGGGCGGCATCGTGCGTGTCAGTTCAGGATCCACGATTGCCACTCGCGGCAGGATGAACGGTGAGCCCATGCCGGGTTTCTGGTTGGTCTCGGGATTGGTGATAACGGAGAACATTGTGCACTGGCTGCCCGTTCCGGATGTAGTGGTTATCGCGACTACCGGCAGAGTAGCGTCTGTGATCTCCTTCTCGCCCATTGCGTATGGCCAGATTGGCCCGTCATGGCTGGCAGCCACCGCGATGCCCTTTGCGGCGTCCATGCTGGAACCGCCTCCCAAGCCAATCATCACGTCGCAGCCCTTACTGCGGGCGATCTCGGCGCCAGCGTCTATCAGCGTGCTGGTGGGGTTGGGGATTACCTGATCGTATATGACCGAGCTTATGTTAGCTGCTGCCAGCAAGGCGGCGATTCTCGCAGCGAGCTTTGTCTCCACCGAGAACGGATCGCACACGATCATGGCTTTGCTGCCAAGTGCGGCTACCTCCTGGGCGGTCGATTCGAGGCTTGCGGGTCCCAGGATAATCTTGGTGGGAAGATGAAATTCCATGATTGTCGGTGCTCCTTATAGGTTCATTACGCTCGGCGTGGGGCCAACTGCTAAAAGATTGAAATATCACAGCAGAGTTTATAGATCAAACGACGAACAGTCAAGCAGTGTTCCCGAATGGCAGAATCTGATTAATTAGGGACTGGAGTAATTAGGGACAGTAATTAGGGACGGTGCCTTATTTAATTCGCCCCATTCCTATTTAAATAAGGCACCGTCCCTAATTGTTGTCGACAGTAGTGGCACCGTCCCTAATTGTTAAATAAGGCACCGTCCCTAATTGTTGGGAGGATGTGGAGGGGTGAGTGTGTAGGTAAGATAAGTGGCACTAAGAGATTGTGTGGAATCAGCTATTTTGGCGAGTATTTATTCCGAGCAAATCGTCCAGATCGAGGGAGGCGTCGAATTCGTCTTGCTGTGCGCGTTGCTTAAGATGGGCAGCCAGTGGGTGCATGAGACGGTTAATAGTTCGTCGCATGCAGCGATTGAGTATTTCCATGTCCTGCTGGATGTCATCGTGTCCTGCAAGCTTGTGCTGTGCGTCGGCGAGTTCGAGATCGGCGATTGTGCGAACCTGGCGATAGAGCGCGTCTATCGTGGGGGCTGCACGCCTTGCGCGGAGCCATTCGGTGAATTCGACGATATGCTGGTCGATAATCGTCTCGGCTTTGGCGCGCATGTGTGCATCCAGAGGCCGGCCGCTATCGCCCTGAAGATCATCTATGTTTCTGAGTGTGACGCCGTCGATGGCAGCAACACTTGGGCACACATTACGGGGTACTGCGATATCGACGATCAGTTGTGTTTTTGGTCGGCCTACGGCGAACATGCTATCGGTGATGACCGGTTCGGGTGAAGCTGTAGCACACAGGATGATGTCGGCCTGTGCGATGCATTCGGGGAGTTCATTCAGTGATGCGGTTTCGGCGTTGAATTTATCCGCAAGCGATTTGGCTGCTTCGGGCGTGCGGTTTGCGATAATGAGCCTGCCGTGAGTTTGCCAGGTTTTGCGGGTATTCTGCCGCAAATCGGCAAGTCTCTGCAATGCCACGGCCATGATATCTCCGGCGCCGACTGCAAGTATGCAGGCGTTGGACGGGTAGCAATGGTTTTGGATATGTTGGGAGATATAATCCACAGCGGCGTCGGCCACTGAGGATTGTTTTGTGGCGATGGGAGCATGTGTGCGAACCTGCTTGGCAGCGTGGAGTGCTCTTTGGAATAGTTCGTTGAGAGTGGTTTGCGATGAGTTGGCGCTCATGGCGGCTTGGTGTGCTTTTTTGATCTGCGCGACGATCTGGTTATCGCCAGGTATCATGCTGTCGAGCCCGGCGGCCACCGTGATCAGGTGTCTGACGGCTTCGGAGTCGGCAAGTGTGTAGAGCATTTCGTTAAGCTGTTGCCCTGCGACTCCACCGGTGGTTGCCAGCCACGCGTGCAGGTCGGCTTCTCGGGGGTGGGTGTGAATTTCGCGTGCTGCGTAGATCTCGGTTCGGTTGCAGGTAGACAGGATGGCGAATTCGGCATTGGGCCATTTGTCGGTGAGTTCGCGCAGGGCACGCTTGGCCGAATCGCTGTCAAGAGAAAGCTTCTCGCGTATCGCCAGCGGCGTGGTTCGATGATTTGTTCCGATGCAGATTATTCGCATTGTATTTCTAAGAGATTATTCTAAACGTATTTATATAAGCCAGTCTTCTTCTTTCACCAATCGCATTACCCGCAAACCGCGGCCGGCGCTGGCAATTATCTTAGCTCTTCTTCAATGACATCTTAGCAGCATTGCAGGGGGCATACCACGGTGAGTATACTCAGGTCTGAGATCACTTCCATAAACGATGCAGGGAGACGGGCGAAATGAAGAAGAGATTCAGGACGCTGTTCGATTATTGCATGGTGGGCCGGCGGCGAATTTGCCTGTCGGTGGTATTCGTGCTTGTTGTCGGTGGCGTTGTGTTTTCGTGCAGCGCGGAGTTTCGCGACAAGCTCAAGTCAAAGATG
>CBDUQP010000174.1:0-5826 GCA_965369385.1 uncultured Phycisphaerales bacterium | reverse complement strand
TGCGAGATTTCTTTCTGGCAAGAAAGAAATCTCGCACACCCGTGAACTATTAACTCAACGATCTACAAGTCAGACGGACATTCTCCCCGACGGTGAGTTGTCGACAATAAGCCTGTTTTTAGCGTCATTTCTGCGCATATCCTCAGTTTTCCTGTATGATCTCAAATCGCTTTGGGAAAAATCGCCGATCATGGTAAAATCATGGTACTTAAAAGGCCAGTTGGCGTAGACAGGAAGCTCACAACCCTGTAGACTTCCCGCCAGCTTTGCCAGGATATGTTTTTTTTGAGGTTTTTCTGAAGTCTTTTGACGTCCATTCAAGGTTGCTGTCCGATGGCCAAGAGCATTACAGTCGTAAACCTTCGTTGCGAATATCACACGAACCCGGCCGGTATCGACGAGGCACTGCCTCGCCTGAGCTGGCAGATCCACTCCGAGAAACGGGGACAGGTTCAGCGGGCTTACCGGATAATCGTCTCATCAACTGCCGACAATCTCCGCAAGGATATTGGCGACCTGTGGGACACCGGCAAGCTGGATGGTGACCAGAGCGCCCATATCGAATACGGCGGAACGCCGCTCACATCTCGCATGCAATGCCACTGGAAAGTGCGAGTCTGGGGACGCGGGGAGGAATCGTCAACATGGTCCGAAGATGCAGTCTGGACCATGGGGCTCTTGGAACAGACCGACTGGCAGGCAAACTGGATCGGATACGATGCACCAGTTCGCAAACCCGCAAGAACCCGCAAAAGCGAGTTATTCCTCCCTCCGGCGCGTTACCTGCGTAAGGAGTTCAAGCTCAAGAAACGCAAGGTCCGCCGCGCCACCGCTTACGCCACCGCACTGGGCGTATACGTGCTGCAGATTAACGATCAGCAGGTCGGGCAGGAATTCCTCACACCCGGCTGGACTGACTATGACAAGCGTGTTCACTACCAGACGTATGACATATCCGCCCTGCTCAAGGAAGGCACCAACGCGATAGGCGCGGTGCTGGGCGACGGCTGGTATGCGGGATATCTGGGGCCGGACTTGCAGCGGGAGCACTACGGAAAGAGTCCGCGGCTTCGCGTGCAGATAGAGATTGAATACGAAGACGAAAGTGTCGACAGCATTGTCAGCAATGGCACCTGGAAGGCGACTACGGGCCCACTGCTTGAGTCCGACATGCTCATGGGTGAGACCTACGACGCCACGCAGGAAATGCCCGGATGGTGCAAACCAGATTTCGATAACACCGGCTGGAAGAAGGCTGTTGTCGATGATGCGATAGACACCATATGCCAGGCATACCCCGGCACGCCCACCCGCCGCGTAGCGTCGATCAAGCCTGAAGAAGTCACCGAGCCGACCCCCGGCGTTTACGTGTTCAACATGGGGCAGAACTTCGCGGGCTATGCGCGGCTTCGCGTCACAGAGGCAGCCGGCACGCGCATAACCATGCGTTTCGCCGAGCGCCTTGCCGCCGACGGGACAATCTATACCGACAACCTCCGCTCTGCCCGGGCGTCCGACACGTATATCTGCAAAGGCGGCGAAGAGGAGAGGTGGCGTCCGACATTCGCATTCCACGGTTTCCAGTACGTGGAGGTGACAGGGCTCACGTCTCCCCCCGGCAACAAGACAATCACGGGCATCGCCATCAGCAGCGACACGAACATGGACGGGCATTTCGAGTGTTCCGACAAGCTCATCAACAGCCTGTACAGCAATATCGTGTGGACGCAGCGCAGCAACTTCATAGAGGTGCCCACCGACTGCCCACAGCGTGACGAGCGCCTCGGATGGACCGGCGACGCACAGGCATACATCCGGACCGCGGCCTGGAACGCCGACATTTCGGCTTTCTTCACCAAGTGGCTCACCGACCTGTCCGACGCTCAACTGCCCGACGGCAGTTTCCCCGATGTAGCGCCTCGCAAGATTGCCCTCGGCGCGGGTAACCCCGCATGGGCTGAAGCAGGCATCATTTGCCCCTGGACGCTCTATCGCGTGTATGGCGACGAGCGAATCCTCTCCAGGCACTATGAATCGATGAAGCGGTTCATGGCCTACTGCTGCGAGAACAGCAAGAACTTCATACGCCCGGCCGTCGGGTATGGCGATTGGCTTTCGGTAGGCGACGAGACGCCAAAGGAAGTGCTGGCGACTGCTTATTTCGCATACAGTGCAAAGCTGATGTCAAGGATTGCCAAGGTTCTCGGCGATGACAAAGGCATGGCGCAATACAACCAGCTTGCCGAGAATATCCGCAAAGCCTTCTGCAAGGCGTTCGTCAGTAAGGACGGGCAAGTGCGAGGAAACACGCAAACCGGTTACGCCCTGGCGTTGGGGTTCAACCTGCTTGACGAGAAAGTTGTAAAACTTGCGGCTGAGAATTTCGTGGCCTCGATCCAGAACGCCGGCATGCACTTGCAGACCGGTTTTGTGGGTACCAAGTTCCTTCTGCCGGTGCTCACGAAGATCGGCAGAACCGACATTGCCTACGAGCTTCTGCATCAGGACACTTACCCCTCGTGGCTATTCTCAGTGAAGAACGGCGCCACCAGTATATGGGAACGCTGGAACGGCTGGACGCCAGAGGAGGGTTTCTTCGATCCGTCGATGAACTCGTTCGCGCACTATTCGTTCGGTTCAGTTGCCGAGTGGATGTTCAAGACCATCGGCGGGATAGATACCGACGGTGCGGGATTCCGGCGTGTGACATTCCGTCCCAAACCGGGCGGCAAACTGTACTCAGCCACAGTTACGTACAATTCCATGCGCGGCGAGATCGCCATGGACTGGAAGATGCGTTCAGGCAAGTTTTTCGCAACTGTCACAGTGCCTGCCAACGTGAAGGCCAGGCTTTTTCTGCCGTCTGACAGCGAAAAAGGCATCACCGAAAGCGGAAAGAAACCGGCCGCCGCATCCGGCGTGCTCATGATGGATTACAAGAACAAACGTGCGGAATTCAAGCTAGGCTCGGGCACATACCGCTTCTGCTCCAACTACACCCCCCCGCGTAGCGAAAAGACTGCCAAACCGGCAGCAGGCGGCAAACGAATAGCAGTCCGCTAGTTCAACTGATCGAGCGAAAATGGGGACTGTCCCGATTCTGGGACTGTCCCTTTTTTCGCGTGAAACCGATTCCCCCGCCCAATACACCACTTCCTCCCGATACCACATGATTCGGGTTTACGCGCAGGGACGCTTCGGTTAGACTCTCCGGCGGCCACGGTTTCATAGTTCGCGGAGAACGTCTGTCATGACCGACTGCTATCTCATACGGGACGAGAACATTCCCACCAAAGCTGCCTTCCCCGTCATCGACGCCCACAACCATCTGTGGGGCAACGCGAGCGCCAAAGACATCGTCAGCGTGATGGATGAAGTCGGCGTCGTAAGCTTCTGCGACCTGACAGCCAACACCACAGTCGCATGGATCGACGGGGGATATCAGATAACGCCAGCAGACATCGCCGACTTCTTCACCAACTTCGCAGGCCCATGTCCCAAGCGGTTCTACGGGTTCACCATGGCTACTTTCGCCGCATCCACCACCGAACCCCTGTTCGCAGATGCGGGTGACTTCGTACGCAAAACCATAGACATCCTCACCCAACATGTGCAGATGGGCGCTCGCGGACTGAAGCTCACCAAGGAACTCGGACTGCTGCATCGCGACGCCAATGGCGATCTGATAAACATTGATGACCCGCGCCTGGGCGATATCTGGGAAACCGCGGCCGACCTGGGCATCCCCGTGCTGCTGCACCAGAGCGACCCGGCCGGCTTCTTCCACCCCACCACTCCCGAGAACGAGCACTTTTCCACGCTCGACAAATACCCGGCATGGAGCTTCGCAGACGCCAAATTCCCGCGAAAGGAAGAGATTCTCCAGCGGCGCGACAATCTCGTGAATCGCCACAAGCGTACCACCTTCATCCTCGCTCACATGGCCAACTGGCCGGAAAATCTAGCATACGTCTCGCGCCTGCTCGACGACAACCCCAACGTATACATAGACTTCTCCGCCCGAATCGACGAGCTCGGCCGCCAGCCATATACGTCCCGCGAGCTGCTGATCAAGTACCAGGACCGCATCCTGTTCGGCACGGACATGCCAGCGACGGCCGAGATGTATCGCTGCTATTTCCGCTTCCTGGAGACATTTGACGAGTATTTCTTCACGCCGGACTACGACGGAACCTTCGGCCGCCACCGCTGGGGCATTTGCGGCATCGGCCTGCCCGCCGACGTGCTGGCGAAGATCTACCACGCAAACGCAATGAGAATCGTCCCCGGACTGGCTGAAGACTTGAACGGAATCGTATAATCTGGTAAACAGGGATTAACCACGCGTAACTATTGCAGGAATATTCACGATATGATCACTCCCAAAGTTGCGTTCGTCGTATATGGGGTCCACAAAGACGGGCTTCTCGACCCCATGGGCACCCCCTTCATCGACGACGCCCTCGTCGCACAGGCACGCCAATCGCTCATAGACGCCGGGATGGAGATTGTCGATCACGACCTCATCATCGCGTCGAAAACCGAGGCGGCTGAGTGCTTCAGCAAGTACAAAAAAGATGACAGCATCGACGCCATCGTCCTGTTCTCGGGAACATGGGTCTGGGCATCGCACCTCATCGCACCGGCCCGCGATTTCGCGACCAGCGGCAAGGGCATAGTCCTGTGGACCAACCCGGGCAGCCAGGGCTGGCGACCGGTCGGCGGACTAGTGATGCACGGCGCGTTCAAGGAAATCGGCCTGCGTCACCGCTTCGTGTACGGTAGCTGCGAAGATCCCAAAGAAGTCGAGCGGATCACGTCATACTGTCGCGGAGCCACGATGAAGAACCGTCTGAACATGTCGACTGCCGGTGTATTTGGCGGCCGGGGCATGGGGCAGACCTGCGGCGCTGCCGACCCCTCGCAATGGATGAAGACATTCGGTATTGATATCGACTCGCGCGATACCACCGATCTGGTTGACACCGCCAAGGCGATCACAGCCGCCGAAGTGGCCGCCGCCCGCGAGGAGATTCAGCCGCTATTCGCCGAGCCCATCCCCGCCGACGAAACTTCCGAGCGTTCGATCCGCCTGTACCTGGCGATCAAAAAACTCGTCGAGAAAGAAGGATTCGACTTCTACAGCATCCAGTCATTCCCCGGTCTGGGCGACCAGTACAGTGCAACCTGCTTCGCACAGAGCATGATGCTGGATAATGGCTACGGCACATCGACGCTCGGCGACTTCAACACGCTCATGACAGTCAAGCTCCTGAACGATCTCAGTGCAGAGCCCGTCTACTACGGCGATCTCCAGCACATCGACAAGAGCAATAACGAGATCAAGATCATCGGCGATGGCGCATGCCCGCCCTCATTGGCCGGAAAGCTGGGGCCCGCGGGCTTTGCAGAGCACGGCATCCCCACAGAAGGCGAAGCCGGCGGACTGTCGGTGAAGCTCACGTGCAAAGTTGGCGAAGGCGTTCTCGCACGTCTCGGCCGCACTGATGGCGAGTTCGAAATGGTCATCACGCGCTGCAGCATCTTCGAGCCCCCGGCCGACCAACTGGAAGCCCGCAAACTCGAATGCGGAATCCCCTTCTGGCCACACGGGTTCGTCACCGCCCACTGCGATATCGACGAGCTGCTGGAAGCGTGGAACAACGAGTATGCCTGCCTGGGCTACGGCGAGCATCTTTACGAAGACATCATCGCCTTCTGCCAGCAGACCGGCATCAAGGCTATCGCCCTGTAGCAATAATGGGGACTGTACCGATTCTGGGACTGTCCCCATTATTGCGGTTCACGCCCATGGAACACGAACTG
>CBDUQP010000173.1:0-5890 GCA_965369385.1 uncultured Phycisphaerales bacterium | reverse complement strand
CATCGGGATCATGCCTGAGCCCTGCTATTCATGGGATCCTCGCTTTGGAGATATTCATGGCTGGCACCTGGAACACACACAACGGATCTGCTGGCAAACTCAATTGGCCGATGAACTGGAAGTCCTGCAGGCCGACGGTAATCTGTTCAGAGGCAGACCCAACAGGTTCTCGCAGGTGCACAAGGCAATACTTGAACGGATCAAACCTTTGGTAGAGCGTTGCGAGATTCGCCCGCTTTGTGACCTGCCACCAGAACCCGGGCCGTGTCTGACAGATGACGAACTGCGGGCAGGCCTGGCCTCTCGCGGACTTGCCCAAGATGGAGTCGATGCGTTATTGACAGCAATCGAGCGTCAGCGTCAGATGTTGGAGTGGTACAAGACACACGGTGGAGACTCCGGCCGCCCGACTGAACATGAAGTAGTGGCCTATATGATCCTTCCGATACTGTTGGCACTCGGGTGGTCAGAACAAATGTTGGCAGTGGAATGGAAGAATGTGGATCTGGCAGCCTTCGGCCAGGAACCCAGCACCAGCGAGCAATGCGTACTGGTCTGTGAAGCGAAACGAATGCAGGATGGCACGCAGAACGCGTTGGAGCAGGCCAAAGGCTATGTAGAGGCATTGGAGCTGTCGAAGTGTCGCAGAATCCTTCTTACACAGGGCGGCCGATTCTATGTGCATGATCGCAACGAATCTGGAGCATGGAGTGATGAACCAGCCGGCTTCTTCAATGTGCAATGTCTCCGCAGCCAGTACGTGTTCCCTAAGGGCACAAACGCTATCGACACCCTGATGAGCCTGACACCTCAGAAGATGCTCGGCTAGTTCTTTGTGACGGCGAAACTGTCAGGTGTGAGTATTCGTAAGTTCTTGCCTGCTCCCGATGTACATCGGGACTGGCAGGTGGCCACCTGACATTATTCCTGTTACAGAGCACTAGTTATGAAACATCGTGGATAGGGAAGTCTTTTGACCCCCACAGAATCACTGGTCAACAAGGTATGGAGTTACTGCAACGTCTTGTTGCACTTACGTTGTGAATTCGCCTTGTGCAGGCAGCCGGAGAGGAACGCGGGAGCCGGACCTTTGGCTAGCAGTCCGTTGAAAAATGGATTCCGTCGCGAGTGCGCAGGATTTCAACGAGCATCAAGGAACGAAATCGCAGGCAATCCTATAGGATTGTCAAGTTTTCGTAACGCAGACGCGCAATTGAAAGACTCGCACGCAGCAGGAATAGCTTTTCAACGGGCTGCTAGAGCGAGCGAGTCTGGGTGTCGTCGATGATCAGGACCTTCATCATTCCCTGTCCTCCGGGATCGTGTTGATCCCATGGCCGGCAACGACGGCGCGAGTCAGTGTCTGTAGTTTGTTCAGGGCCAGCTTGGCAGCCTCCACGTCGCCGGCTTTGGCGGCGTCTTCGACAATGAGTGCTTTGTCCGTGAGCGATGGATACCCGTAACCGCCGCCGGCCCCCTTTAATTGGTGCGACAGCCGTCTCAATTCCTCGTGGCAGTTGTTCGCCAGCGCTTCGGACATGGCCGCCATGGTGCCCGGAAGGAGGGCGATGAACTCCTCTATCACCTCTGTCATGTCCGGGTCATCAGCGAATTCGGATTGGATGGCCTCATCCGAAGATCCCTGCGCGAGCGCCACGGTAACGGAGCTCTCTTGGGGTTCGGCTGCCGGACAGCCCATTAATTTCCCCAGCATATGCAACAGACGCAGGCGATCCAAAGGCTTGCTTGCGTAGTCGTCGCAGCCGGCATTGATGCACTTCTGGCGATCCGAAGACATCGAGTTGGCCGTCAGAGCGATGATCGGGCAGGTTAGCCCCCGATCGCGAATCGCTCGGGTCGCCTCGTAACCGTCCATCTCCGGCATCTGCATGTCCATCAGGATCACACAGTAGGGCGAGCCCGCCGATCTTGCTGAAAGGGCCATCTCCATGGCGATCTTGCCGTTGTCGGCCAGATCGACTTCGGCCCCTGCCTTCCGCAGGATCGTTGAGACAAGTCTCTGGTTGTCCGGCCCATCCTCGGCCAGCAGCACTCGGCCTTGAAGTTTCATGGCGGTCGAAGATGATTGCGTCTGTCGAGAGGACCGCGCCGCTTGCGAAAGGTCTTTGCGCATGCGAACAGGCTGGGGCAGTTCCGTCTTTATCGCGAACGTGAAGGTGCTGCCTTCGCCGGGGGTGCTTTCTACCTGTATGTTGCCGCCCAGGGCCTCAGCCAACCGTTTGCTGATTGGCAGGCCCAGGCCAGTGCCGCCATATAACCGCGACGTTGAGGCATCGGCCTGTATGAAAGGCTCAAATATCTGCTCGATCTGCTCCGGCGTCATCCCGATACCGTTGTCTTTGACGTCGAAAGACATCGTCGCCTGCCGACCTCCGGCGTCCATAACGCAGCGAACCGCAACCGCAACCCGGCCTTGCGAGGTGAACTTCACGGCGTTGCCCACCAGGTTCGTGAGGACCTGCCGCACTCTTGTCGGGTCGCTCTGAATCGTCTCGGGAAGCGGGAACTCATAGTCGACATCCAGCGACAGGCCCTTGTCGATCGCTCCGACGCGCATGAGCGAGACCACATCTTCCACAAGCCCAATTGGCGAAAACGACGTCTGCTCGATCTCCATCTCGTCGGCCTCGATCTTCGAGAGGTCGAGGATGTCGTTGATGATGCCAAGAAGGTGCCGGCCGTTGCGTTGGATCGTTGCCAGGTGGTCATCGTGCGCCTCTTGGCTGAGACCCGCGTCAGCCAGAAGGTCTGTGAACCCCAAGATGGCTGTCATTGGCGTGCGGATCTCGTGGCTCATGTTGGCCAGGAACGCGCTCTTGGCGCGGTTGGCCGATTCGGCGGCAGACATGGCCTGGCGGAGTTTCGCTTCGGCCAGCTTGTGTTCGGAAAGATCTCTGCCAGTCCAACAGAAGCCGATAATGTCATTCTCGCCACGCCTGAGCAATGAGCCGTTGAACTCGTATGGGATTGTCCGCCCATCCTTCACGAGAAGATCTGCTTCCACTGCCGCGCTGCCTTCCGTCCATACTCTCTCGGTTGTATCACAGACGCGCTGCCGATCTTCCTCCCGGAAGAGATCCGGCGGCTTCATGGAATGCATCTCCGCCTCGCTGTACCCGGTGACTCTGGCAAAAGCCTTGTTCCATCGCAAGAATGTACCGTCTTTGTCGCAGGCGTAGAAAGGATCACTGAGGCTCTGCACTGTGCTCTCGGTGAAAGCGAGTGCTTCTGCAAGCCTCTCCTTCGCCTGTTTTTGATCGGTGATGTCTCGAACGTTGGCCAGCAGCTGCACCTTGCCGTCCAGCTCCATCCGGGTCAGCAGGACCGAGGCCGGGAAGTTCTGGCCGTCAAGACGCTTGTGGGTCCATTCGAAGAAGTTGGAGCCTTCGCGCATGGCGGTTCCGATCCTCTCCTTGACCGTCTCAGCCGTGGGACGCCCGTCGGGGAAGGTTTCGGGAGATATATCCGGAGGCCCCAAAGCCAAGAACTCCGCCATGTCCTTCGCGCCAAATAATTCCACGGTTGCCGGGTTGGCAGACGTGAACGACCACCCCGGCGGAGCCAGGGTCATCAAGGCATCTCGTGAACCGTCAAAGAGGGCGCGGTGCCTTCTCTCGCTGGCTTGAAGCGAGGCCGCCTGCGACTCAAGCCGCTTGCCGACCCCTCCGAGGAAGAAGTAGAAGACGACGATGACCAGAACGCCACCGCCGCCGAAGACCAGCGAGGATCGCACGATGGCGTTGGCAAGGCTGTCGAACCCGGTGGTGACGTCCCGCAGCATGACTATCTCACAGACCTCCCGCCTCCCGGCATCCTTGATCTGACAAGAACTGACCCGAAAGTGTCGACCCGCAAGCGATGTGGGCATGTAGCAGTCCTCTCCTCGGTCGCGGAGGTGTGCGATGACGTCGCCAGGGACCATATCAACCGTCTGGCCGATGATTACTGACGAAGTGTTCGCATCCCAATCCGCATCCTTTCCGAGCATCGCCATCCCTTTTTCCCACCCCGGGCGATCGATGAACTTCTTACGGATCGTAACGACAAACTCCAGCCCCATTGACGTTCGTAGTCCCTTGATGATGTGCTCGATCTCTTCGCCAAGTTCGAGGTAGCCGATTAGCCTGCCATCGTCGTCGTACCAGGGCTGGACGACCCGCAGCGCAAAGGTTCCCAGTGGCCCCAGTTCGATCCCCCATGACGCCTTTCCGGTTTTCTCGGCCTCTATCGCCGTAAAGCGGTCGATCTTGTCGCCGCGCTGCTCGGGCTGGTGCACGCGAAGAAAACACACGCGGCTGGCGTCAATGAAGTAGAAATGCGTGATCCGGTGTTTTTCGTGCAATTGCTTGAACAGCGGCTGGGCCTTGGCCATCAGTGCATCGGCGTCTCCTGTCAGGAAGGCCGACCGGAGTGATGGGTCGCTGCGTATCGCAATCAACACCCCGTCGAGCATGGCCGCGTCGGCCGCCAGGGCCGCCTCTAACGCCGCCGGAACGCGGGTGAAGACATCAGCCGACTCGGTCGCCATCCTGGCTTGCGCATCTCGGTAGAGGAGGAGCGACGTGAAGGCGATCAGCACAAGAATCGCCGCCACCAGAGGGAGCAGGATGCGCCAGCGGAGTTGGATGGCCCCTGATGGTTTCGGCTCATGTGGGCGGCCTTGGTCAGTTTCGATCATGCTCCCAACTCCCATCTGCGGACCAGCGGCCAGCGTCGGTGCTCGGCGCTACTCGTGAGGTGTCTGACGTTCTCTCGTGCGGCTCGGCGCCAATGCAATATCATTCGTGAAGCCTTTTCGTCCAAGACATGCCTGACTTGGCTGATTGAACCCACTGATAATCCCCATAGTATCTATATCGACTGCCGGGCAGGCCTCCTTGAGCGACTAGCTCAAAGGAGGGGCACAGGCGGCGCAACCTGTCCCTACCCAAAGCCTCGACCATCAGTAATTGCATGGTCTTACGGCAAGTGATCCTTCCAGCACAATCGGCTTGGATTCCGCCAATTGCCCCCGGATTAGTGCGCATACTTCATGAGTGTTGTTAGTCTGGATAAGTGTGTGTCCATGTCGCCCGCCGGTTGCATATTGCTGTGAGGACGCAGTCACATAAAACATACTGGCCAGCGGTGGGGGTTATCGCGCGGCCGAGTTTTCTGAAGTCTTGTTTGAGTGCAACAAAACTTCAAAAGTGTTGCGTATTTGCGTGTTGTGAGCATGAATCGCATTTCTCGCAGTGTTCTGTTGGTCCTTCAAAAATAAACACTTAGGAATTCTCAAAACCCAAGAACACAGCAAATCAGCTTACGCAACACCATCAATGTGTCTTTTGAGGGATATTGTTCGTTTTTGGAACTTGTCGGCAGCGCGGGGTGGGCCGCCGCTCTTGAAACGTCAGCTCCATAGCAAAATCGTAGAATCGAAGTTGGTGAGTTGCGACCAGTTCAGCATGTAGCTTTTTGAAGCTGACATGTTCATGATCGCGGCTGGTGCGTATTGGGCTTGGGCCTTGGGGTGCAAGCCCAATGGTTGTTTGCTAATCATTGAGGTGGCGTCAAAATAGGGCAATAGGCTCGCGGATGTCGCGGGCGATGGCATATCTCCAGACCCCGGTCGAGGGCAATCGCGTGATCCACATTAACTCGAAGATAAAACGTAGCGGAATTCTTGCTTTTCTGGCGGTTTCAATGTTGGCGGCAGGGGGGATTCAGGCTGCGCCGGCGGCAAAGAAGAAGAAGGTCGAGACATTCAGCGACATGCTCCAGTGCTGGGGTGTCAAGAACGCGGCCGAGCGGAAGTACATCGAAGATACCGTCAAGCAGGAACTCCAGGACGAGGTCACCGGTTATATCGACCTGAAGCTTGATGTGG